>PMJE01000154.1 GCA_003157315.1 Myxococcales bacterium
GCCACGGTTCAGGTCCGCTACAACCACGTCGGCAGTCCGGCTCGCGTGCGGGTGACTGGCGCCGCCGCTTTCGAAGTCGAGTTCGCCGAGCCGGTCGTGGCCGTGACGCCTGGCCAGGCCGCGGTTTGTTACCAGGGCGATCGCCTGCTGGGCGGCGGTTGGATCCAGTCGGCGTTCTAGCCAGGCTCTCGGGGAGTGCGATCCATTGCGGTATTGGTTACCTATTCCACACAGAGGAAACAGGGGACGCAGAGATCGGACGGGAAGAGGAAATCTGGACTGCGCGGGATCCAACCCTTCCGTTTCTCATCCGGCACTGTGGCCTCAGTGCGCTCTGTGTGAAATAGCTAACTTCAATTCCCGGGCAACGAGGAGTTGACTGGGATCAGGGCTTACCGCCCGCCAATTTCACGCCCTCGGCGACCAGCGAGTCAGTGTCTCCGGACAGCTTGACCCAGCCTAGGGTGGATTCGCTCCGCGCGTAGAAGAGCTTCTTGGGTGCTGGCGTCGAACTCGACACACTCTCCACCGGTGTGAAAGGTGCTTCGGCGAGGACCAGCCAGCCCAGGCTGCGGCCGTGCCCAGAGTAGTCGAGCCGCAGCCTGGCTTGCGGTTCGCCTTCTGCCGGCGTCTCGCCCTTGCCCAGAGACTCGCTCGCCCACAGGCCGAAGGCGCGCTCGTGCCAGGTACGCGCAGCCGGGTCGGGTTTGTCAGCTGCTCCGGTCGAAGCAATTTCCACACCTCGACCGTCGGCCGCATGGGCCACGCGATACTCCTTCTTTACTGAGCCGGCTGCCAGTGAGGCGCGATCGGCATCCTCCAGGCGGAATCCGTGCAGATGGTGCTCGACCAGACTGGTGGTCGCAGCCTGAAAATCGCTGAGGATGGATCGCGGGACGACGAAAACCCGACCATCACTCTGGTCGCGCAGGTATGGATCAGTTGCGCCCAAGGGTGCGGGTGCGAGGTCGAAGACACGCCGGCCCGAACGGGTCACCACCGTGATCTGCTTCTTCGTGGCGGCAAGACCCAAATCTTTCAACTTGGCCTGGTCCAGCACGCCGAGCGCGCGGGTGGCGCGCAGGGGCGCAAAGCGCTGGTAGAGTGTTTTGGCCGCGTCGCTGCCACGTACCACCCGCTCCGGGGTGGGCTTGCCTGGCGTCGGCGTCGGGGTTGGCTTCTTTGCTTCCGGGGCCTCGCGCTGCGAGAGACGAAGCGCAACGAAGCTGCCGTTCTCGTCGCTGCCGAGCTGCAGCTCAACCCAAGTCTTGGCATCCCCATCGTCGAAACGGATCTTCTCTAGGTCGTTCTTGGTGATGTCGAGGACGAACACCTCGCCCGACTGCAGCTCGGGCTGACGCTGCCAGGTGAAGTACGCCGCTGCCAGGCCCAGCAGGGCCAAACCGCCTTGCAGCGCGACCGCCCGGCCGGTCATGACGAGCCCTCCGCGGGTGGCGCGGGCGGCAGGGTGGGTGCGGCTTTTCGTCGCGAGCCGCGTCGCCGGACGGTATAGCCGATGCCCAGCAGCAGAGCTGGCACTGCGAATACGCTGGCGTAGAACCAGGCCACATCTTGTCTGCGGGTGTGGCGGACGGGAACGTCCTCCTCGTTGTTGATGGTGCCGGCCAGGCGCTCGTCGCCCGACAGCCAGCGCACCAGGTTGAGCGCCAGCACGCTGTTGGCTCGGTTGATGATCAACTCGTCAGTGAGGGCATCCGAATCAGTTAGTACCAGAGCACGTCCCTCCTCCTCGGGCGTGGCGCCTTTGCTGACCGCGGCTGCCAACTCGTAGGCTTTGCGGGCTTCCTTGCCCCCGTCAAATTCGAAGTTGCCGTTCATGTCGTTCCAGGTGCTGGCCTCGGCGTGAACCACGAAGCTCACACTCGGGGCATCGGGCGCAGGTTTGTCCGGCCTGCTGAGAGAGCCGGCGCCCAGTAGAACCAGCGGCAGGCGCAGGCCGAACTGGTTGAGCGTCGCTACCGAGGCGTGGCTGGAGTAGCTGCCCGTGGCGATGCCGATACGGTCGGTCTTCTGCCGCGTGCGTGCCCAAAAGATCTGGTCGTTGGCCAGGGTCGTGGCATTGAAACGAAGAGAAAGTCCGTCGAGCAGCGCCGCCGCGGCATCACCACTTTCCGGATCCAGGGCCACCAGCAGGCGTCCCTTGCGGTCGAAGTAGCGCAGCAACGATTCCGTCTCGGCCGGCATGATCGGCCGTCTCGGTCCCAGCATGAGCAGCAGGCCAGCATCGGCCGGCACGTCGTGCCCCAATCCCTGGGCCAGGCCCAACTCCTTGGCTTGGAAGCCCAGCTCGGACAACAGATCGCGCAGCAGACGCACGCCCGAGCGGCGGTCGGTTTCGCCGATGGGGTCGAAGGAGCGCTCCTCGTGGCCTTGCACGAAATAGGCGACGCGGGTGCCGCGCGACACGACCACCAGGCGTTTGTAGACCTCTTGATCCAGAACCCGCAGCTTGCTGCGGGCGCTTTCCAGTTTGACTGGCACCGCGATCTGTTCCCGCCGTTTGTCGCGCGCCACGACGATCACGCCATTGCCCGACACGCCCAGCTCGTGCGCCCGCGCCGGCTCGACCGCCTGATCCAGCCGGCTGATGCTGAGCTGCGACGACTCACGGGCCAGATCGGCGAAGTAGCCAGCCACCTCCTCCGCCACCTCGTTGGCCGGCGGAAAGAACAGGTACACCTGCACCGGCTGGTCGAGCGTCGCCACCAGCGCCTTGGTTGCGGTTCCTGCACGGGTGCTGCGGAAGTAGGCCAGATCGACCTTCAGGTTGCGCTCGGCAGTCACATACGCCACCGAAAAGCAGAACACGATNNTGCGTGCGCCATGCCGGCCAGCGAGAGTTCGACCAGCAGCACGGGCAGCGTGCCGGCCAGCATGAGCGATGGCCACAGCACAGCCAGCACGCCAGCCAGGCGGGGCATGCGCAGATCCAGCGGACGTCCGAACAGGCGCGCGCCAAGATCGCCGCTGGCAAAATGCAGGATGAGGGCAAGGGCACCGAGCCCGTAGAGGACAACCAGCATGCGGGCGGTACTGCGAACCCCCGCCTGAGCCTTGCGCGCGCCGAGCCCGCACCACAGGGCCGCCCCCAGCACACCGGCTACGCCGAGCACGGTCAGAGTAGCGCTGGCTCCCCCAGCGGAAAGCATGCGCTCGCCGACGTAGAGCAAGAGCAGCCCAGCGGCGTAAGCCAGCGACGGCCAGGGTCTTATTGCCATCGTCGCGCCTCCAGTACACGGGTGGCCGCGAACAGGGCGAAGTAGGTCACCAAGAGGTAGTAGGCCACGTCGCGCAGGTTGATCACGCCGGCTTGGAAGGGCGGGAAGTGCCGGCCCCACAGCGCTAGGGCCAAAAAGACATCGTTGAGCGGCCGCTCGCTCACGGCAGCCAGCAGCCAAACCACGATCAGCCCCACCAGCATGGCGCCTGAAATAATGGCAGCCAAAACCTGCGAGCGCGCCAAGGCCGATCCCAGCGTGCCGATGGCCAAGGCAGCGCTGCCCAGGAGCAACAGCCCGAGATAGCCGGCAGCCACCTGACCAATCGACAACTTACCATTGACCATGATGAGCGCTGGCATGAAGGCGGTAGCCAGGGTGACCATGGCCAAGAAGGCGAGCGCCGAGAGGAATTTCCCCAAGATGATCTCTCGGTCACGCACTGGGGACGAGGTGAGCAGGACCAGGGTGCCGTTCTGGCGTTCCTCGGCGACCAGGCGCATGGAGAGGAACACCGCCGCGATCATGGTCGTGCCGCTGGAGAAGTAGAAGAAGTCGCTCAGCACCTCAGCCGAGTGTTTGTCTTGCTGGGCCCCCAAGGCAAAGGCATTCCACAAGATGCCATCCACCAGCAACACCGCCGCCGCGATGATGTACCCATTCATGGTGCGCAAGTACGACCCCAGTTCCCGGCGGGCAATCAGCAGAGCCGCACTCATGACAACCTCTCGCGTTGGGTCAGTTCGATGAAGATGGACTCNNCACGCCGGGAACCTGCCGGGCCACTTCCAGCGCCGTGGCAGCCGGTCCGCGCAGCGCCACCTCGATCTCGCCGGGCGTGCCCAGGGCAGCCGCGATTTCTTCCTCGGTTCCCTGGGCCACGATTTCGCCGGCCTGAATGACCAGCAGCCGGTCACAGGTCTGGCTGACCTCGGCAAGGAAATGGCTGGAAATGAGCACGGTGTGTTCGCCGCGCAGACGCTGGATCAGGTTGCGCATCTCGACGATTTGCACGGGGTCGAGGCCGGCGGCGGGCTCGTCGAGAATCAGCAGGCGAGGGCGGTGAACCAACGCCTGTGCCACGCCCACCCGCTGGCGAAATCCGTACGACAAGGTGCCGATGATTTCACCATGTACGTCGCGCAAGGCGAGCTTGTCCTCGCTTTCTTGCACGCGCGCCGGGGTGTCGCGTCCGGTGATGCCGCGCAGCCGGGCGGCGAAAGCCAGGTACGCGCCCACCGTCATCTCGTCGTAGAGAGGCGGCACGTCGGGCAGGAAACCGATCTTGCGGCGCACCTCGTGCGGCTCGGCCGTCACCTCGATCCCGTCGACCCGCACCTGACCCGAGCTGGGAAGAAGCACGCAACCCAGAATCTTGAGCGTGGTGGTCTTGCCCGCGCCGTTGAGCCCGACAAAGCCGACGACCTCGCCTGGCCGAATGTCGAAGTTCAGCTCGCGAATCGCCGCGCGTGCGCCGAAGTACTTGGTGAGATCTCGCACTTCAATCATGATGAAGCCCTACAAGTACACAGGGCAGGCTCGTGGCTGCAACAAGAAATGGGCGAGTCCATTTGGCGGGTGCGAGGTTGAGACCTGAGGCCAAAGTCGTGCCGCGACATGCGCTCTTCAAACCGCGGATGGACCGAGATCATTCCCAGGAAGATCTCGTTTCTAGGCGGCGGGCTCGAAAATGCTAGAATTCCGAAAAGTGCGGGCACCTTTTGCGCTTTTCGTCCTCTTGCTGGCCGGGGCCTGCGCACAGGCCGGCGGCAGTCTGCCTGGGGATGGTGCGGTCGACCGCCGCGGCGCCACGGCCGCGGACGGACGGGAAGCGGGCAAGGAGTGCGTGGATCCAGACCCGGTGAACCTCAACGCCAGCAAGGCGGACATCTTGATCGTGTTCGATGGGTCGGAATCCATGGGCATCGCCTTTGGCGCGGGAACGCGCTACAGCGTGCTGGCCGAGGTGCTTTCGAAACTGGTCGACGCCTATCAGGAGTGGATTCGTTTCGGCTTTGCCAAGTTTCCCGGGGCGGATGCGCTCTGCCCTGGCCAACCCGTCGCTGGGTGTTGCGCTGGGACTCCTTTGGTGGGGATCGCACCCAGCAATGGCGCGGCGGTAGCGGATGCCATTGGCAACGTGCTGCCGCTCGCCGGCAATACCCCCACCGCTTCGGCGTTGCAGCGCGCGCATGACTACTACACGGGACTTCACGATGGGGTTGTTGACCGCTACGTGTTGCTGGCCACTGACGGTCTGCCTAGCTGCACTCTCTTGGGTGCACTGTCGGCGAGTCAGCCCGCCGACGGCGATGCGGGCCTGCCCAACGCCTGCCAGGATGCGGTCGATCAGGTGGTCGCTCTGGTAGGCGACCATATAAAGGTCGCAGTTCTGGCAGTGGGAGCCGAGCTGACCGACGATCCAGCCGGGCCGCCAGACTGTCTGGACAGGATGGCAAAGGCGGGCGATATGCCGCAGTCGCCGACCGGGACAGGGTACTATTCGGCGGCCAGCCCGGAATCTTTGCAGGAAGCTATTGAACAAATTTTCGGCGGTGTGGCGCGAACCTCCTGTTCGTTCGAGCTCAACCCGCCCCCTGCACCGGGTGCGCTGGTTTCAGTGTACCTGGACGGAGAGCCGATTCCGCAAAACCCCGACGACGGCTGGGACTTCGACCCATCCGGGGACATGGGGCATATCAGCTTCTTTGGCGAATACTGCGACCGCATCCAACACTTCCGCTACTCGACCATCGAAGCGCACTTCACCTGCAAGCCACCGCCGCTGTGCACGCCGGGCAACATCTGTACGTGACGGTCGAGGGGTGGCAGGTGGGGGGCCGAAGGGCGGAGCGAACCCTCTCAGGGTTCCCCTATTATTGGGTCAGCACGTAGTGCCCGTCGTAGCTGATAGCTGAGCCGAGATTGTCGGTGGTGTAGTGCATGGCGTGGACCGCACCGTTTAGGTCCACCGCGAGGGAAATGTAGGCATGGTCGCCCTGGTAGGGCTCGCTGTGCAAGGTTGACCAGGTCTTGCCCGCGTCGCTGGTCGAGTGAATCTCCAGGTAGCGGCTATTCGCAGCGTCTGAGAAGACTCCAGCCACATAGGCCGCAAGCGATCCGGAGGCGGCAAAAGCCAGGCCGTCGCTCATGCCGACGACCGAGCTACTGATTCCCAGATTCCCGCCAAGCAGCTGCTGGAAGGTTGCGCCGCCATCGGTGGTCGCGTACACCCAGAACGGTGAAGCCCAGGCGGGCAGTGGGCCACGGTCCACGAAAAACACTCCGTCCAGGTTGGGCGAAGACCGCCACCAGGTTCCGGTCTGGTCGCCGGCCGAGGACGGCGGCAAGACGCCCTCCACCGAGAGGAAGTTCGAGCCGTTCCAGCGGAGCAGACCCAGCGAATTGTTGGTGGTGGGGAAGCTCAGCAACAGGTTGCCCTGGGTGGCGATCAGACTGCGACTCGAAGACGCGCCGAAATTGGCAGGAGGCACGACTCTCTTCCAGCTCACCCCGTTGTCCAGGGAGGTGGCCAAGTTTCCCCCTTCGGAGAGAAGCCAGATCCGCTCGCCCACCGCGGCAAGCTGCCACAGTGGAACGCTGGAAACACCGCCATCGCCAGACGCAGAAATTAGAGCAGCGCTTACTGTGCTGGTGAGCGAAGCCCAGTTCTTTCCGCCATCAATTGAGTGCCCAATGCTCCCGGCCTGAACCACGCCCAGCGAACCCGAAATGAACCACATTTCACTGGGCGACAGCACATAGACATTGACGCTGGCGTTGGAAGCGCTGGTTCCCGTATCGATGGTGGAAATCCTGGGCCAGTTGTGGCCCCCATCGGCGGTCTGGAAGACATCGACAAACAGAGACGAGCTGTTTGTGATCGAGCGAGGTGCATCACTACAGAACCCGTAGGACGTCGAGAACCAGGTACACTTGGTAACTGGGTAGCTGGTTTGGATGGGTATCCAGCGCTGGGCACCATTGTGGATACCCGCGTCCGTCGGCGTCTTGCCGAGGTCCGGGCCACCCGTGATTGTCGCATCTGGTCCGCCATCGCTGCGCGAGCGGGGCGGGTACGTGACGGGCGCATTGCTTCCGGGATTTTGGTTGCTCGAACTGGGAAACAGGCCGCAACCAAGCGCCAAGCAAGACAATGACAGAACTGCGACCTTAACTAAGCGCATTGTACCTCCGAGGGGCAGCTTTCAACCAATCGTGGATCTGCGGCTTCCCCTATGTGACTAGTGCGACAATTTCTAACCTAACAGTAACTTGCGTGTCTGTCGATTGTGCGATCATTATGTTGAGGCGCAATCCTGCGATCTGACGCGAGATCGACTAGAACAGACGCATCTGGCTACCACGCGGCGGAGCTAGACATTCGGGATCGTCGTTGCGGACCGAGTTTACGCGCAGGGAGACGGGTGTTGCCAGCAACAGGTCGTCAGGGGCTGGGCGCAAGAGCTTCTGCGCCGGTTGCACCAGCCAGCTCGCGGCGTCCGAGGCGGACAGCAGGGCCGGCATGCGGTCATGAACCGTGGCCAGGAGGCGGTTGGGTGCAGTGGTCAGTACGGCAAAACGCGTGCGTGCCGGTTGCTTCGCGGTGGTCAGCTCCTCGTCGAAGAGCCCGGCCAGCAGCAGCAGCTTGCCGTCAGGCCGGTGGAACCANNGCGCGCCAGCAGTCCCCAGAGGGCGAAGCCCAACCTCGCGTGTCCACCCACAGTGCGCAAGACCGGGTGAATCTGAGCCGGCGCCACGTTGTAGCGTGGTCGGTATAGCGCCGCTGCTCCCTCGTCAGCGCTGATGCGCCCCACGCCGGCATGCGCGAGGGCCTCGCTCAGCTCGTCGAGAAGCTGGTCCCAATCGGGGCGGGTGAGGGTCATTCGGCCACACATGCAACTATTCAACCTTAGCGAAAATCGTGCGAGATTTCCGCGCGGATTTCCGAGCTTTGCAAGGGCGAAAAGTGGTCAGCGCGTAGCGAGATGACGCCCTCATGGTTCTGCACAGTTCCTTCAAGGATGAGGGCTTGGGCGCTGACCAGCAAGCGACGGTGATGCTCGAAATCTGCGGCTGTGACCAAGGCGTTGGCAAAACCGGTCTCGTCCTCGATGGTGAAGAAAACCAAGCCCTTCGCGGTAAGGGGGCGCTGGCGAACGATCACCAGACCAGCGACACGCACGCGGCGACCATCAGGCACGCCCGCCAACTGGGCCGCGGGCACCACCCGCTCGGCCGCAAGTTTCTTCCTGAGGAAGGATAGCGGGTGTGGGCCGGTGGAAACTCCGGTGAAGCGGAAGTCTGCGGCCACCTCTTCCCCGACACTCATCTCGGGCAGGGGACAGGGCGCCACCGCTTTCCCGATTGGCACATCATCCACCGCGAGCCGGTCGTAGAGATCCCCTGAACGCCCGAAAGCCGCCACTTGCCACAGGACCTGTCGGCGGCTTCCACCCAAGCAGGCGAAGGCACCGATTTCAGCCAGGCTCGCCCGTTCTGCGGCATTCAGCTCGACCCGGCGGCAAAGCTCTGCCAGCGAGGCGAAGGGCTGTGCGCCTACGATCTGCTCGGCCGTGCGTTTGCGCAGCCCGCGCACGAATTTCAGTCCCAGGCGTACCGCGTACTGTTCCTGCTTGGTTTCTTTCAGCGTACATTCCCAAGCCGAGCGAAGCACATCCACGGGCAGCGTGTTGATGCCGTGGCGGGCAGCATCTTTGATGATAGTGGCGGGGTGATAGAAACCCATCGGTTGGTTGTTGAGCAGGGCGCAGGTGAACGCAGCGGGAAAGTAAGCTTTGAGATAGGCCGAGGCGTAGGCGATGAGCGCAAACGAAGCGGCATGGGATTCAGGAAACCCATAAAGCGCGAACGACTTGATGCCTTGGACGATTTCCGCTTGCGCCTTGCGGGCAATCCCCCTGCGGGACATGCCGGCGTAAAGCTCTGCTTCAATAGCCCGCATGCGTTCGACTGAGCGCTTGAAACCCATCGCCCGCCGTAGCTCTTCGGCCTGGCCGCCGGAGAACCCGGCCGCCGCCATGGCCATGCGAATGAGCTGCTCCTGGAAAAGCGGCACGCCCAGGGTGCGGCGTAGGATCGGCTCTAGGCAAGGGTGGGGATAGGTGACGGCTTGTTTGTGATTTCGCCGAGCCAAGTACGGGTTCACCATTTTGCCGACAATCGGGCCAGGCCGAATGATGGCCACCTCGACCACCAAGTCGTAAAAGCGTTCAGGGCGCATGCGCGGCAGCGTCGCCATCTGCGCGCGGGATTCCACCTGAAAGACGCCCACCGTGTCGGCAGCGCGAAGCATCCGAAACACACGCGCGTCGTCGGGCGGCAGCTTGGCATAGTCGATGGTGACGCCGTGGTGATTGCGGATGAGCGTGGCCGAATCCTCCAGCACAGCCAGCATCCCCAAGCCGAGCAGATCGACCTTGATGATGCCGAGGTCAGCACAGTCGTCCTTGTCCCACTGCACGACCGCGCGGCCTGGCATGCTGGCTGGCTCGATGGGAACTACCTCATCCAGCCGTCCTGACGCCAGCACCATGCCGCCTGAATGTTGGCCAAGATGTCTGGGCAAGTTGAGCAGTGAGGTGCCGAGTTGGGCCAATAGCCGGGTTCGCTCGTCGGCGGCGGGAAAGCCCGCTTCGGCCAAGAAAGCCGATAGCGGCTTGTCGTCGGGGACGACGAACCCAGGCAACAGCTTGCTCATGCAAGCAAGCTGTTCCTCGGAAAAGCCGAGCGCGCGCCCGCAGTCCCGCACCGCCATGCGCGGGCGATAGGTGATCACATTGGCGGTCATCGCGGCCCCAGAGGCGCCGTATTTTCGGTAGACGTGCTGGATGACCTGCTCGCGCTTGGCACCAGAGGGCAAATCGAGATCGATGTCAGGCATGCGGTCTGCGATGCTGCAGGCGCTCTTCACCCGTTCTTCGGATAGGAAGCGCTCGAATAGCAAGTCCATGCCGACCGGATCGACCGCGGTAATGCCCAGGGCGTAGCAGGTGGCGCTGTTGGCGGCTGAGCCGCGCCCTTGCACCATGATGCCGCGGCTGCGGGCGAATCCGACGATGTCCCAGACCACCAAGAAATAGCCAGCCAGATCGAGTTTGCCGATGATGCGCAGTTCGTGTGCAAGCTGAGCCCGCACCTTGTCGGTCATGGGCTGATAGCGGGCGGCGGCGCCCTGCCAGGTCATCGCCTCGAGAAAGCTCTGCTGGGTTTCACCGTCGGGAACCGGGTAACTGGGAAAGCTGTAACCGAGATCGGAGAGCGTAAATAGGCAGCGCTCGGCGATCTCGTGGCTGCACGCAACCGCGGCGGGCAGGTCGTGAAATAGGGCGGCCATTTCTGCCGGTCGCTTGAGAAAGCGTTCGGCGTTGCGGGGTAGTCGACGTCCGATCTCGTCGACCGTGACCCCGGCACGAATGCAGGTGAGCACGTCATGGGTGGGGCTTCGATCCATGGTGGCGTAGCGCACGTCATTGCTGGCGACCACCGGGAGAGCGCAGGCGGCGGCCTGGGCGAGGACAGCGCGGTTTTG
>PMJE01000339.1 GCA_003157315.1 Myxococcales bacterium
ATCGCGGGTCGTGTGGGCGAGGGCATGGCTTGGCGAGTCTTGCCTTTCTCGCAACTCTGGCTGGCTTTTCCTGCCGTCGGGCGCCGCATTTCGTGCGCGGCGACGCGGCGGCGGTCGTGGTCGTGCCGCGACCGAGGGACGCGGGGGGCGCGCCGCCGGTCGCGGAACGCGAGCCCAACAACACGCAAGCGCAGGCGCAGGAGCTGACCTGGGTGGGAACCCCTTCTGCCGTCACTATCAATGGAAGGATCGACCGTCCCGAGGCGGGCAAGGCCGCGGACATAGACGTTTTCAAGCTCGTCGTGCCAGGCGAGCGCGTGGCCGCCTCCTTGGATGCGGGCCAAGCTGCTGATTGGCGGCTGCACGCCAAGCGCCTGTCGGTGGTCATCAACCCTGAGGTGGGACTGGCGGTCGCGCTTGAGCTTCTCGACGAAACTGCGCGGGTGGTGAAGACCGTGGCGGCCGGGCCGGGCGAGGCAGTCGGGCTGCCGAACATGTCGGTGCTGCCTGGCTGCACCTACTACCTGCGTGCCAGGGCGGCGCCCGCGCCGGCCAAGAAAGGTCGCGGCACGCCCGATGCGGGCGCGCCGGCGGGCAGTTCGTACCAAATGACGGTGTTGCTGCTTGACTTCGAATCCGGCGACGAGCGCGAGCCCAACGATCGGCTGGAATCTGCCGGCGAACTGTCCTGGCAGGGGCGCAGTGCGCTTGCGGCAGGGCTTCTCGGCTGGCGTCGCGATGAGGACTGGTACCGGCTGCCACTTGATGCCACGGAATCTGGGTGGGTGCTGAACCTCGATCTTGAGGGCGTGGAAGGGGTGGCCGCTGGCCTGGCGGTGAACGATTCTGCCGGTAGGAAGATCGTGGCGGTGCGGGGCCGAAAAGGCGAAAGGCTGACCGTGCACAACCTCGTGCTGTCGAGCGTGGCTGCTGACGCCGGTGTCGCGGCAGCAGGAGGCCGATGGTGGTACTTGGTCGTGCGCGCTGAGAGCGGGTTCGATCGCGAGCACCGATACGTTCTGCACGCGGAGGCCGTGCTGCCCGAAGCCCAGGGTAGCTTCGAGACCGAGCCCAACGACGATGCGGCCCATGCCTCTTCTCTGGCAGAAGGCACGACCACGGGCTATCTACCGTTGGGCGACGTAGACGTCTTTCGCTACCTCGCCGTCGAATCGCGCGAGATCGACCTTGAAGTCAGCCCGCCGTCCAGGGTAAGGGTCAAGGTCGAAGTCAGCAGAGAGCGCGATGGGCAGGTCCTGGCTGAGTCGATCGCTGCCAAGGCGCACCAGACGGTGCGCGTACTCGGGATCGCTTGTCCGGCCGAACCGATTCTGATCCGGCTGTCGCAGGGCAAGCACGACGGAAACGCCAGCGATCCCTATGTTCTGAAGTTGGCCAGTCGGCCGGCGCAACGAGACGGGGGAAAGCGGGACTGATCAGCGTTTCGTGGACCGTGGATCAAAGTTAGCTATTTCACACGGAGCGCGCAGCGGCCACAGAGCCGGATGAGAAGCGGAAGGGTTGGATCCGGTGCAGTCCAAATTCCTTCTTCTCATCCGATCTCTGAGTTCTCTGTGCCTCTGTGTGGAAGAGGTAGCCAGCATTGGATCGCGCTCCGCGATGGAGATCCTTCCCCGCTCTGGCGCGTTCTATGGCCGGGGAGGGACGGACTTGACGAGACTGAGGTTTCTGGTTGGGGACCACGACACCTGTGTCACGAATTGGCCCGGTTCAGCCCTCTTGCTGCAGGCGGACCAAAACTCGGCTTCGGCACGCAACCTATCGATCCTACGGCGTTTATTTCAACCAGCATCCGCTTTCTTGACTGACAGGCGGCGATGTTGCAAGCCATAGAAGAGGGTTATCCCATGCTCGAGCCCTGGATCATCGACCAGATCCGACGCCGCGAAGAAGAAGAGCGTCATCGCGGCGACAGGCCGCAGCTTGAGTTGCCCGTCCCGGAGACACCCGAAGACAGGCCGGGAAGGGGTGCGGGCAACCACGAGAACGACGAGCCAGAGACTAAGCGAGGCGTCGTCATCATCGCCATGTAATGGCGTCGGTTTCGCGGCGGGTCGCGGATCACGCGGGTTTTTTGCGTTCCCTTGCAAACCCTTTATCAAGGTGTGATGGACCTTGAGCAAGACGGCAAGAAGCGGGATTTTCGGGTTTTGAGTTTTGTGGGACGCGAGCAGGAGCGCCGTGCGCTCGATGCTGCTCTTAGCCGAGCCATCCATTTCGATGCTCCGCAGTTCGTAACGGTCATCGGCGAGAACGGCCTGGGCAAGACACGGCTTGTCCAGGAATGGGGCAGGCAGGTGGATAGGGCCGCAGAATTTCGTGTATTCCTTGCCAGTGGTAGGCCGTCCACAGACGGAAAAGCGGCACCATTCACCATGCTTGCCGCGTTGCTGCGCAAGCGATTTGGAATTGCGCCGGAAATGGACGACATTGCAGCCCAGACGGCATTTCGCGCCGAGCTGCAGGAGGTCTTTGGGGATCGCCGTGTGTCAGAGGTCGCCGGCCTGCTGGGCCAGTTCCTAGGATTTGAGATGTCGGAAAGTCCTTTGGCCCAGTCTCTGGCCTTGCGGCCCGAGCGGCAGCTCGACATGGCGCGGGCAGTTCTGGGACGTTTTCTGGAAGAGGATGCGCGCAAGCATCCGCTGGCCCTGGTGATCGACGACGTTCACCTGGCTGATGACGCATCACTGGATGTGTTGCAGTGTCTGTCAGCTGAGCTGGGTGAGGCGCCCATCGTGGTGGTGGCCACGGCTCGGCCCGAGTTGTTCGTGCGCCGGCCCGAGTGGATGAAACAAGAAGGCAGCCACGCTCGGGTTGACGTGAAGCCGCTTGCGCCTCTCGAGATGGATGTCTTCATCAAGTGCGCGCTCGGCGCACAGGAGCTGGCGTCCGGGCTGGCGGAGCGGGCAGCCATCGAGTCCGGTGGCAATCCCTTCCTGCTCGAGCAACTCCTCGGCGTGTATCACGAGCACGGCATTCTGGTGGCGGCCACCGCGAGTTCGTGGCTGTTCGACATGGAGCGCGCCGGACAGGAGCCCATCACACTCGGCCCTGAAGCGGCAGCCCAGGCGCGTGTGGCCACGCTGTCGTCTGCCGAGCGCGAGCTGCTCGGCCGTGGGGTGGCCATGGGGCCGGTATTTTGGGCCGGCGGCGTAGTGGCCATGGGGCGCATCGGTGCCGATCCCTGGGATCCGACCATGGTGTTTGCCCCTGATCCGTCCATCGAGGAAACCAAACGACTGGCAGTGTCGTTGCAGGAACGAGGCTTCATACAGCAAGCCAATGCCAAGATCCTGGACCGTGGTGAGACTGCGTGGGCCTTTGTTGAACCGGCCGTGCGTGCCCTCATCGAAACTGCAATTGACCCGCGGATTTTGGCCGAGTACCGGCGTTTCGCGGCCCAGTGGATTGAAGCCAGGGTCGGCGCCTCGCCGTCGAGCGCGCAGCGCGAGTACGTGGCAGTCGCGTATGACGAGGGTGGAGACCATCGCCGGGCGGCTCTCGCCTACCTGGCAGCTGGGGACCTGGCGGGCCGACAGCGGTGCTACGAGCGCGCGCGGGCTTTGTATCTGCTCGGCATCCGTCTGCTCGGAGCGGACGATGCTCTGCTCAAGATCGATGTCTGCCACAAGCTCGGCGACGCGGCGGCGCGGCTCGGACGAGGCCGTGAGGCGCTGGCTCACTTCGGCGAGATGCTCAGGGTGGCATGGCGACTGGATCTGCCGGCCAAGGGCGGAGCGGCGCATTCGCGGATAGGGCGCATTCATCGTTCGCTCGGGGACTACCGACTGGCGCTACAGCACCTGGACATGGCGCACCTGCTTTTCGATCTAGCCGGCGACCGGCCCGGGGTGGCGGCCAGTTTGGACGATATCGGCCGGGTCAACTACCTCATCGGAAGGCCCGACGAGGCCATCCGCTGCCACAAGGCCGCGTTGGCAATCCGCGAGGAACTGCATGACCAGCGCGGGAAAGCGCTCACCCTGTCATGGATGGGGCTGGTCGAGGCGCATATTGGCGAGTTGGGCCGGGCGCAACAGAGTTTCCAGCAGGCACTTCTCATCAGCAAGACCACGCGCGACCCGCATGGCATCGTCTTTTCGCTGCTTGATCTTGGAAGCTTGGCGCGCGAGGCCGGTCATCCGGGGCTGGCGCACAACTTGCTGGAGCAGGCGCGCGCGGTGGCCCGCGAGATGGGAGAGTGCCTGCACGAGTGTCACGTGGCTCTGCAGATCGGCGAGTGCCATCTGGCGCTCGGCCAGGTGGATGAGGCCGAGGCTGAGCTGAAAGCGGCCCGGGACGTTGCGCGCAAGTTCGGGGCGCGGCGACTTTGCGCTGAGGCCGATCGCGGGCTTGCCGAGATTTGCCTGGTCCGCGAAGACAATGTAGGCGCACGCGAGCACGCCAGCCGGGCAGCCGCCGAGGGGGAGAAACTGGGTGCAGGGCCGCTAGTCGGCACGGCCCTGCGCGTGTTGGCCACTGCGCTCTCGCGCGGCGCGCCGGGTGAGTCGGAACGCGGCGGTCCGCGCGAGGTCTTTGATCGGGCGGTGGAGGTGCTTGGAGAATCGCGTGCGGAACTGGAGTTGGGCCGAGCCTTTTCTGCCTACGCGGAGTACGAGGAACGGACGGGTAGGGCGGCAACCGCGGATGACCTGCGCGAACGGGCGAGTGCGATCCGCAGGCGGGCGATTCACGGCGAAACGGCTAGCACAGCGGAACTGTAAGGGCGGCGGGGTGTATCCCCCACCTGACACTCTCAGCGCGGTTCGCCATAGGACAGCGACCGCCTCGGAGGCGGCGAAGAAAAGTCTTGTGCTCGCTGCGATGCCCTGACCACAATGAAGGCTGACCCATATTCTGAGCTCGCCAACCCCACTAGGAGTAAGGACTCATGATGCGCAGCTTTGCGGCCTTTTCTTGGGCGGTTTCCTTGGTGTGGATAGGGGCCTGTGTGAACGTAGACAAGCCTGCCGCGGTGGTCTTGTGCGAGGGGAGCGATAGTGGGTGCACGAACCGCGTGGTTGATGCCAGGACGGGTTCCGAGGCGCAGCCTGGCCGGGACGCCGAGAGAAACAGCGACGTGAATCCGGGTTCGGTCCAAGATGCACCTGCCGCTCGAGATGGGCTTGCTGTCCAAGACGCACCTGTTGTGAAAGATGGCGTTGCCGTCCTGGATGGACCTGCTGTTCAGGACGTATCTACTATCCCCGGCGCTGAAACCGGCGGTTCGCCCGATAGTGTGCCTGACCGCGCGCAAGATGCTGCGCAAGACCTTCCCCGGGATGTGGCACAAGATGCCGCGAGAGATGTCGCGACAGACTTGGCCAGCGGTGCTTGTTGGGGCGCTAGTGGCCCGGTTCCCTCCGGGACCGTGTGCCGCAAAGCCCTGGGTCCGTGCGACGTAGACGAGGTCTGCGATGGCGTCAGCGCCGCGTGTCCACCCGACCAGTACGCGCCCGCAACGACCATCTGCCGCGCGGTCGCAGGCCTCTGCGATATCGCCGAGAGCTGCACCGGAACCAGCCCCGATTGTCCGGTCGATGCTGTCCTGACCCCGGGCACGCTTTGCCGCGCGGCCGCGGGTCCTTGTGACGTGGCCGAGAGCTGTTCGGGGACCGACCCCCGCTGTCCCGATGATCTAATGGCTCCGGCGGTAACGATCTGCCGTGCATCCACTGACGGAAATCATTGCGATCCGGCTGAAACCTGCACCGGTTCGAGCGTGTCCTGTCCCGCCGACGTCGTCTACGTGCTTCCTGGGGCGCCCACGAATGTCGGGGCGGTGGCAGGGATTCAGCAGGCCACCATCTCTTGGGATCTGGTTGCTGGGGCTACCGGGTACAACGTCAAGCGCAGCCCCACCTCGGGATCCGGGTACACGACACAAGGCGAGCCGCCCACGGCGACCGCAGCTCCCTACGTCAACACCGGCCTGACCGGCGGCACGACTTATTACTACGTCGTGTCTTCCGTGAACACCATCTCGACCTGCGAGTCGGCCAATTCTCTCGAAACCTCTGTCACGCCGACCGGTGCCTGCATCCCACCCGCAGCGCCCACGTTGACTGCCACCGCGAGCAACGGCCAAGTCTTGCTCACCTGGACGGCGTCAGCTGGCGCCACCTCGTACACTGTTACGCGCAGTACCACGGCCGGGACAGGCTACCTGTTTCAGACCACCACTACGAGCACGAGCTACAGCGACATCAATGTTTCGAACGGGACGACCTACTACTATGTGGTGACGGCCAGCAACGGCACGTGCAGCTCCGTCTACTCGAATGAGATTCCCGCATCGCCGACTTGCACTCCGCCAGCTACGCCAACCAACCTGGTCGCCGTGGCCAACAATGGCTCGGTGGCGTTGACCTGGACCGCACCAATTGGGGCAGTCTCCTACCGCATCTCGCGCAGCACGACCGCAGGTTCCGGCTATGGCCTGGTGGGCACTTCAAGCACCGCAAGCTACACCGATGCCACCGTCGTCAATGGGACCACCTACTACTATGTGGTTGCGGCAAGCAACGGTATGTGCAACTCGGGCTATTCCGCCGAGGTGTCCGCCACTCCCAAGTGTTCGCCGCCGTCAGTGCCAACCGGTCTGTTGGTCACGCCAGGCGATGGCCAGATCACTCTCACGTGGACGCCATCAACGGGAGGTGCGATTTCGTATCTAGTCAAGCGCAGCCGAACCCCCGGCGGTCCGTACACCGACAGCAGCGCCACGGTAACCAGTGCAGCCTTCACGGATACCAATCTGGTAGACGGGACGACCTACTACTACGTCGTGTACGCCAACGGGTCTTGCACCTCCAACCCCTCCGCCGAGGTTTCTGCCAAGCCTGTGTGCACGCCTCCATCGGCGCCGACCAATCTGCTCGCAAGCCCGGGCGACGGCCAAATCACGCTTTCCTGGACCGCCCCGACGACGGGAAATGTGGTGTCGTACACACTCACGCGCACTACCGCCGGTGCCGATTCCCACACCGACATCCCCAACTTGAAAGCGACCACTTACCAAGACTCGCCACTCACCAACGGGACGACCTATTCCTATGTAGTAAGTGCCAGCAATGGAACCTGCCTCTCAGTTCCTTCGGTTCGGGCTTCTGCCACGCCGGTCAAGTCCTGCAACCTGCTTGCGCCGATTGGCGTGACTGCCGTGGCAGGCAACCAGCAAGTGACGATTTCCTGGTCAGCTCCCGACGGCGGTTCGCTGTCGTATGTCGTGAAACGCGGCGCAGCCGCTGGCGGTCCCTACACCACCGTGGTTCCCAACCCGAACCCGGCGGGTACCATAGACACGGCAGTCAGCAATGGGACAACTTATTACTACGTGGTTACCGCCAGCGATGGCGTTTGTACCTCGCCCAATTCGAACGAGGTCACTGCCAAGCCGGTCTGTATTCCGCCGACAGCGCCGACCGGTGTTACGGCAACCGCAAACAACAGCAATGGCAACATCACAGTGGGATGGAGCACGGTGAACCTCGCCACGGGGTACACAGTGTCGCGCGGGACGAGCGCGAGCGGACCGTTCACTGCCGTGAGCACCAACCAGACCGCTGCCACCTTCACCGACTTGGGCACAGGCCTAACCGCCGGCATCACCTATTACTACGTCGTCAGCGCGTGCAACGCGAGTGGCACGTGCGTCTCGAGCAACTCCACTCCTGCTGTGTCGGCTGTGTCATGCAGTTCGCCGGGTGTTCCGAGCGGTGTCAAGGCCACGGCGGGGATTGGGCGGGCTACGGTGTCGTGGACAGCGTCGACTGGCGGTCCAACCTCGTACACCGTTTCGCGCAGGACTGGTACCACCGGGTCCTTCGGGGTCATCAAGACGGCAGTGACAGCTACTAGCTACGTCGACTCGAACGTCACCGATGGGACTACCTACTACTATGAGGTTTCTGCCCAAAACGCTGGCGGCGTTTGTAGCTCGGCCAATTCCGGTGCGTCGTCCGCTGCTACACCAAGGGATTGCAGGGTGGTTTCGGGCGCCACCCCGCTCGCGCCGGCGCCGTCGGCCGGCCACACAGGGAAGTTCAATACCACTGGCGCGATATGTTTCGTGACCTGCGATAGCATTACTGATGGCTTCCAGTGCTATGCCACAACCAGTCGCACGATCAAGATCAACGGCAGTTCAGTGAGTTGCGGGTCCTTGCCAACTGCTGCGGCCAAGACCCCTCCCTACACCGTCATCGACATCACCGCCGGAACGACTGGGAGTGACCAGGACGAGATATGGTGGTGGGGCACCTACTACGCCGGCACCTGCACAATTCCTGTCGCCGGCCTGGATTTCTAGCCGCAGGACCGCGTGAGACGCGGAGTCGCTACTTGCGATTCGTCGCCGTCTGCGCCTCGAGTAGGGCGTTTCTGAAGGCGCGCCAGGGGACCAGGTTGTCGATGCGACCCACGATCTGGCCGCCGGGCGCGAGAAACCGCACCGCCGGCAGGGTGGAGACGCCGTAGCGATCTTTAAGAGCGGGCAGGGCATCGTCCTGGTCTTCGCGGGTCAGGTCGATCTTCACCAGGACAAAGTCCTCCAGCAGGGCGGCGATCTCGGGCCGGGCAAACACGCTGACCTCGAATTCTCGACAGGGCAGGCACCAGTCGGCGGTGAAATCTATCACCACCGGTTTCCCCCTGACCCGCGCGTGGGCCAAACCAGCGGCTTCTGTGGGCAACCAGTGGAGGATCAGCTTGGGGGTCAAGACGTAGTTGATAGCGGCAAACAGGCCAGCCACTGTCAGCGCGATAGCGAGCGCTTTGCGCATGCGGGTGCGTGAGCCCGCGTGAAACGAAAGGTGGACGGCGCCCAACATGATCCCCAACCCAACCACAACAATGGCCGCAGCCAGGAAAACCGGCGACCGGCCGGTCAACTGCGCCAGGGGCGGAAACACGACCCTCAAGTAGTAGAGGCCGGCCACAACCAGCGCGATGCCGAAGATGCTCTTCACGCCCTCCATCCAGGCGCCCGACTTCGGAAGGTGTAGCGAAAAGCCTGCGATGGCCCAGAAGGGGACACCGATCCCGGCCGCGTAGGTGGCAAGCAGCAAGAAGCCCCGTACAGCGTCGCGCGTGGTTGCCACGTAGGCGAGAATTCCGGCCAAGGGCGGCCCGGTGCACGGCGCAGCGATGAGTCCACCGACCAGGCCCATGAGAAACGCGCCGAGAAAACCGCGTCCGCCCACCCGTGCCAGGCGTTGCTGCAGACCCGAGGGAAGTGCCAAATCGAAGCCACCGAACATCGATGCCGCCATGGCGAAGAAGAAGAGCGCGAGCGGCACCACTACCCAGGGGTTGGCCAGAAACGTTCCGAACGCCCTCCCCAGCAGCGCGAAGCTCGTGCCCAGTGTGCCGAACATTGTGGCGATTCCCGCTACATATAGCGTCGCCAGGGCAACCGCATGGACGCGTGGCACACCGCCGTGGCCGCCGAACACGCTGATGGTGATGGGAATCATGGGATAGACGCAAGGGGTGAGGGAGGTGAGAAAGCCTGCCGTGAATGCGAAGAGGAAAGCGCTCACAACTCCGCGCCCGGCAGCGTCGGAGAACGCCTCCGCATGTGCCACGGCCGGGGCCAAGATGGCCAAGGCCAGTAGAGCCAGCGTGATGGCCAGCCGGCGGCCGGGACCAGTCGCGTGGGGAGCCGGGCGGCTCTGCCGGCCGCGCACCATCNNGGGGCCGAAGGGCAGAGCGAACCCTCTCAGGGTTCCCATATCAGCAACGTTAGGGGCGATCATGCATGAATAATACAGGCTCAGAGCCGGCGATCTGATATCTTGCGCATCGATGCTCCATCTACGTGAATCCTTGAGTAATACCAGAGTGCTGACGTTTGTGGCCGGGCTGCTTGCCGGATGTGGTAGTGGTGGATCAGGGGGTGATGCCGCTCCCGCGACGGGCGCAGACACTAGCCCGGTGAACCAGTGCATCGACGTTGCGGCCACCGCCTCACTCTGCACTAGCAACCCTTCGTTGCTGTCAGTCACGGATCTGTCGGGCACTTGGGTACTTGAGACGATTGGGGCGCAAGTGGTCACGACACCTGCCTACGCGCAGCCATTCCACATCAAGTCTGTCGCCGTGCTCTTGGCCCAGGTCGTCCAGACGGGGAGCGCCGTTACCCTCAGCGCGAGCTACTGCGACCGTATCCAGCATGACGATCCCGCCAACCCGGCCAAGGTCGTCCTTCCGGACGCTTGGCGGCTGACCCCGGCGCCGCTAGTACGCAGCGGGACTTTCGCGGCCGACGACACTGGACAATTGACGCTCACGCTGCCCACCCTGATCGAGGTCTTCGGCGCCGCTCTTGCTGACCCTGTCTGCGAAGGCCTTCCCGCGGATGCCAACGATCCCCGTTTGGTCGACACCGACAATGACGGCTTCCCCGGTATCACGGTCGACCTGAGCGGTTTCATCTCGGGAACGCTTCGCTCGGTTCAGCGGCAGGCGACTGCGCTTGACGGTGTGGTCTCGGCCGCGGATCGAATCGAAGGCGGGATGGCCTACCAGTCGGACCAATCGGTTGTCGCATCTGACCCGCCAAACATCAAGGCTCTGTACGCGGGTTCCAAGTCCAGCGCTGATCCGACGGCGTGCAGCAGCTCCTTCATCATGGTCAGGGTGCCCACTGTCGCGGACGCCGGCGTGGTGGATTGCGAGTGGGTGCGCGCCAACGAGGCGTTTTTGGGATTGGCGCTGTGAAAGGGTTTCTCGACTAGCGCGCGATGCGCAGGCAGACCCCAGCCCCTAGCATGTAGCCCGTGCTTGTGAAGCCTGGGTAGCCAGGATTGTTGGTCTGCAGGCCGGCGGAGGCCGCCACCGGTTGGTTGGTGCGGACATCGATGGAGTTGTCAGGGAATTCATCCAGCACGGGATGGGCCGCATGTGGGTCCTTTTCGACGGAACGCGGGATGAACACCGAACCGAAGAGGTAGAAGCCAGCCTCAATCTCGCGGCCCAACAGTTTGACCGGTGACTCGATGCTTGCGCTGGAAACGACGCGCGAGTTGTCCACGTAGTTGCTCCGTCCCGTCTGATCAGGAACCGGCGACGGCACATAGCCGAGATCAAAGGAGAGGCGGCGTTCGCGCCAGGCGAAGTTTCCGCCTGCCACGACGGTAATCGTGTTGTTCCAGGGGTCCTCTGGGGATTCACCGTGTCGATCTCGGTATTGCGACCAGCGTTCTCCCACCGCCACCAGCCCAACTTCCCAGGCCGGGCGGCCGCCTTCAACCAGACGCTGGCTGGCCAGACTGGCGCCGAGCCCCAAACGCGCTGGTTCGTTGCCCTCGCTGAGCGTGTAGACCTGGGGAACATAGTTCAGGCCCGCCGGGTACTGGTTGGTGTAATTCCGCATCCGCACCTGGTTTTGGCCGTTGGTGTCGTTGCTGGTGCCCAGGTGAAGCGTCGCTGTGACCGCTATCCGCGGCGAGGGCCGCAAAGCGACGCCCAGGTACGGCTTGAATTTGCTGTCGGTGTGGATGTCCGGGTCGAGCAAGACATTCGCTTGGTTGCCCGCGTCGGGCATGTACACCGCCATGCTGGACTCCGTGACCACTGCGATGTCAATGCCAGCTCCGATGGCGAGCCAGTCGTTGAGCTGGCTGCCGAGCGAAAACGCGAAACTAGATGCGGTCAAACGATCGCCCAGTTGCTCGAAGTACAGCTTGTTCGAGAAGTACTGTTCCCGCTCGTCGGAAAAAAACCCCTTTTCGTCCATAAAGCTGTTTACCGGCAGAAGACCGTAGAAGCCGAAGACCAAGTACTTCCCGGCCAGCGGGCGGACCAAGCCCACGACCGCATAGATGACGTGGTCGTTCTCGTCGGTATTGCTGCGCGGGCTGGGCAAATCGACGGTTGCCATGCTGGGCGTCGACGTGTCGTAGACCGAGGTTGGCACGTCCACATTGGCACACCGTGGTTTGAGGCGAATCTTGCCACGCGTGACCAGGCCGAAGAAGCCGGCTTCCAGCTTGAAGTCGGCCACTGGCAGCAGTGCCGGGTTGAAGTAGGTAGCCGCTGCGTTGCGGGAAAAGAGACGCGCGGTAAGTGAGTTGCCACCGGTGGGTGAACCGAGCATCTCCAGCTCACTTGAGGCACGGGCCAGCGGGGCCGAAAACAGTAGTGTCGCGATTGCGGCCAGCACAAAGGCAAAGAGACGCTTCATGGCGCCATAATGCCACGCAACCAGAGGAAAGGCGCTACCGGGATCAGCCTAGCTCTGCTACGGCGATTCTTGCGCGGGGCTCGGACCCGTTTCGCAAACGCCTTTGCGCGCAGGAAACCAGATCGTCGCCTTGTCGGCGCAGGCGCGGCGGTAGCGGTCGGCCAGTCGCTGGGCCTGCTTGGACGGCCCGTTCAATTTGGTCGGCGGGCACTTGGGGCGGGTGGCGTCGCAGGAATAGGCGCCCCAGCCTTCTGCCTGGCCCTGGCCAATCGCAAATACCGTGACCGGACCGATGCCGGCCATGGGAATGCCGATCACGTACGACCTGCCCAGCTCGGGAAAGCCGGCGTCGAGCGCGCTGTCGGCGCACTGCTTGGTGTCTTCCGCGCTGACGTCCTTTGCGGTGGCCTCCAAGCCGCCGCGGTCAAGGCACGACTGGACGCCCTGGGCTGGCCAGCTCTCCAGGCCCAACACCTTGTTGAGCTGTAGCACGGCCGCCGCCATTTCCCTGGCGATCGGCAAGGGCAGTTTTGCCACTGGGCTGGCAGCTGCCTCGGCAGCGGCCCACAGCATCCATGCGATCATCACCGGCATGGCCATCATCATATATCAAAACTAGCCCACGAAGACCCGCGCGTTGCGGAACAACCGCAGCCATGGACCGTCTTCCTGCCAGTCATCAGGGCGCCAGGAATACTGAACCGCCCGGAACATGCGCTCGGGGTGCGGCATCAGGATGGTGGCGCGGCCGTCGGGGGTGGTCAGTGCGGTCATGCCACTGGGCGAGCCGTTGGGGTTGTCCGGGTAGCGGTTGGCGATCGCACCGTAGTGGTTCACGAAGCGCCCGGCCACCAAACCCGATTTCTCCAGATTGGCCTGCTGCGCGTCGGATTCAAACTCGGCGCGGCCCTCACCGTGAGCAACCGCGATGGGCAATTGCGAGCCGGCCATGCCGCGCAGAAGCACCGAAGGGCTCTCCTCGATGCGCACCAGCGCCAGGCGGGCCTCGAATTGTTCGCAGCGGTTGCGCACGAAGCGCGGCCAGTCTTGCGCGCCCGGGATGATCTCCTTCAGGTTGGAAATCGCCTGACAGCCGTTGCACACCCCGAGGGTGAAGGTGTCGGGCCGGGCAAAAAATCGCTCGAAGGCCTCCCGCGCTCGGGCGTGAAACAGAATCGATTTGGCCCAGCCCTCGCCTGCGCCCAGCACGTCGCCGTAGGAAAACCCGCCGCACGCGGCCAGCCCGCGGAACGAATCAAGGTTCATGCGGCCGCTCAGGATGTCGCTCATGTGCACATCCACCGCCTCGAACCCCGCGCGGTGAAAGGCCGCAGCCATCTCAACCTGGCCGTTCACACCCTGCTCGCGCAGGATGGCTACCCGCGGGCGCGCATTCAACAAGGTCGCCGCAACATCTTCATTCGGATCAAAGGTCAGTCGCGACGAGATGCCTGGATCATTCTCGTCGCAGCGTCCGGCTTGCTCTTCGCCGGCGCAGGTCGGATCGTCCCGCAAGTTTTGCATGACAAAGCTGGTCTCGGACCAAACTCGGCGGAGATTCGTGCGCGTGTCTTCAAACAGGGGCTGGTCGCCGCGGCGGAATATGATGCTCGACCCCGCGACCGGGCGGCCGATGCCATGGAGGTGGCGGGCCAATCCAGCGAAAGCCGTGCGCACCACAGCCAAGTCCCGCTTGCGCACCTGGATGACCGCGCCCAGTTCCTCAGAAAAGAGCAGGGCAGAGGCCGCGCACGCCAAGCCCGCCAGATCCACATCGAGTCCGCATCCGCCCGCGAAGGCCATTTCCAGCACGGTGACGAACAGGCCACCGTCGGAGCGATCGTGGTATGCCAGGAGCAAGCCATCACTGTTCAGCCGCTGGATGGTTGCAAAGAACGTCTTGAGCGCCGCTGGATCCTCAAGGTCGGGCGCTTCGTCGCCAATCTGGCCGTAGACCTGCGCCAGCGCCGAGCCGCCCAAGCGATGGCGAGCCATGCCGAGATCCACCAGGAGCAACTCGGTCTCGCCCTGGTCCAGGCGCAGCTGCGGAGTCAAGGCCCGGCGCACGTCGGTGACGGGAGCGAAGGCGCTCACCATGAGCGACAATGGCGCGGTGACCCGCTTCTCCTGGCCGTCCTCGTGCCACAAAGTACTCATCGACATCGAGTCCTTGCCGACGGGAATGGCGATGCCGAGGGCCGGGGCCAACTCGCATCCCACGGCGCGCACTGCCTCAAAGAGACGCGCGTCTTCCCCCGGATGCCCGGCCGCGGCCATCCAGTTGGCCGACAGTTTGACGTCGCCGATCTTCGCGATGGGTGCGCTGGCGATGTTGGTCAGCGCTTCGCCTACCGCCATGCGCGCGGAGGCTGCTGCATTCAGCAGTGCCAGCGGCGTGCGCTCGCCCATGGCCATGGCTTCGCCGGTGTAGCCGTGGTAGCCGGTGGTGGTCACCGCCGCATCCGCCACCGCCACCTGCCAGGGACCCACCATCTGATCGCGGCACACCAGGCCGGTCACCGTGCGGTCGCCGATGGTGATGAGGAAGGTCTTGTCGGCTACCGCGGGCAGGCGCAGCACGCGCAGCATCG
Organism: Myxococcales bacterium; assembly: GCA_003157315.1. The sequence continues at coordinate 14,800 of PMJE01000339.1, forward strand.
CCTCCCGCAGATCGAGGTCGGCGAAGGGGAAAGGGGTTCTGGCCGCGCGGACGCGCTCTGCCCGACGCAACATCTTGGGCGGCTTGCCGAGCAGGAGTGCAAGCGGCATGTCGATGGGTTGGTTGCCGAAGTGGGAATCGGTCACCAGCAGCNNGGCCGTCGGCCGTGGCTTGGCCAAGCACAGCGAAGGGGCAACGCTCGCGGGCGCACAGTTCGGCGAAAAGCTCGAGGGATTTTGTCGCGACCGCCAGCACGTAGCGTTCCTGCGCCTCGTTGCACCAGATTTCCTTGGGCGACATGCCAGGCTCGTCGTTGGGGATCTTGCGCAACTCGAACACGGCGCCGCGCCCGCTGTCGTGCACCAGTTCGGGCAGGGCGTTGGACAGGCCGCCTGCGCCCACGTCGTGGATCGAGTAGATGGGATTGGCTTCGCCCAGCGCCCAGCAGTGATCGATGGCCTCTTGGCAGCGGCGCTGCATCTCGGGGTTGTCACGCTGAACCGAGGCGAAATCGAGATCCTCTTCCGACGCGCCCGATGCCATGGATGAAGCCGCGCCGCCGCCCAGGCCGATGAGCATGGCCGGTCCTCCCAAGACGACGATTGCCGCGCCCGGCGGGACCGTGGCCTTTTTCACGTGAGGCAAGCGGATGTTGCCGAAGCCGCCTGCGAGCATGATGGGCTTGTGATAGCCGCGCAGCTCGGGACCGGCCGGACCAGGCACTTCCATCTCGAAGGTGCGGAAACAGCCAGCCAGGTTGGGACGGCCGTATTCGTTGTTAAAGGCCGCGCCCCCGATTGGCCCCTCCAGCATGATGTCGAGCGCCGATGCGATACGCCCCGGCTTGCCGAAATTCTTTTCCCAGGGTTGCACTGCCCCGGGCAAGCGCAGGTTGGAGACGACAAATCCAGTGAGCCCAGCCTTGGGCTTGGAGCCACAGCCGACCGCACCCTCGTCGCGAATCTCGCCGCCCGAACCCGTAGAGGCGCCCGGATGAGGTGAAATCGCGGTCGGGTGGTTGTGCGTCTCGACTTTCATCAGGATGCCGACCGGCTCGCGATGGAAGGAATAGACGTTGCTGCTCGGGTCAGGAAAGAAGCGGTCAGCCTCCGGGCCCTCGACCACAGCGGCATTGTCTTTGTACGCTGACAGCACTCCGGTCGGGCTGGCTAGGGTGCTGCGCCGGATCATCTGGAAGAGCGACTGGGGCTGCTTTTCGCCGTCGAGAATGAAGTCAGCGTTGAAGATCTTGTGGCGGCAATGCTCGCTGTTGGCCTGCGCGAACATCATCAACTCAACATCCGTCGGATTGCGGCCCAGTGCCCGAAAGTTCTCTGCCAAGTAGTCGATCTCGTCGGGCGCCAGGGCTAGGCCCAGGCTCAGGTTGGCGACCTCGATGGCCCCACGGCCCCCTCCCAGCAGGTCAATGGCCTGCAGCGGCTGCGGCTGAGCCTGGGCGAACAGGCGCTCGGCCTCGGTCGCGCTCGCCAGCACAGCTTCAGTCATGCGGTCGTGGAGAGCCGCCCGCAGAGCGGGCTCGTCCTGCACCGGACCCGCAATCGTGTACCAGACGCCGCGCTCAATGCGCCGCACGCGCGCAAGGCCGCAGTTGTGGGCCACGTCCGTAGCCTTGGACGACCAAGGCGAGATGGTGCCTATGCGCGGAACCACGAGCAGGCGTTGGCCGGCAAGATTGCTTTGCTGCGCGCGCGGGCCGTAGCGCAGCAAGCGCCCCAACACGAGTTGCTCAGCCTCGGGCAGAGGCGAAGTAAGCTCGACGAAATGGACAAACTCGGCGGCAAGCGCCGACACCTGCGGGTTGGCGGCCTGAATCTTGGCCAGCCGCTTGGCCAGTCTGGCAGGGGTGAAGGCAGAGGAACCGGGTAGAGAGAGGATGAGCATCGTCAACCGGCTGCAGACTGGCGCGACCGGCGCGCGTTTGCAATGCCCGCGACTCGTCCTGGGTCTTCTCGCTGGCAAACGCAACCTCCACCCGGGAATCTAGTTTGACTGAACCTGTACTCCTGACTACAATCAACCGACGATGGAACTAACGCGATTTCCAAGGCTGGGGGTCGCGGGTTGGCGGGTGGCCGTCGTGGTCCTGGCCGGAGGGTGTAGCAGCTTCACCAGCGCGCCGTCCCCGTCTCTCGACGGTGGGAGCGATATGGCCACGCTCGATGGAGCTGGGCCAGCGGACACGGGCAATGGTTCCGACGGGGCTGGCGGCAGCCGGGCGGAGAGCGGGTCGGAGTTTGCGGTTGATGCAAAGTTTGTCGACGCGGTTGCAGAGGGCAGGGATGATGCGGCCATACCGGCGCTTGGCTTCGACGCGACTGGTGACTTCGGTGGGGGGACAGGGACACGTGACGGGGGAGGCGCGGCGGGCGAGACAGGTGACGCATCCTTGGCACTGCCAGACGCCAACTTTCCTGCCGACCAGGGCGGCGCCAGCCAAGGAGACGGCTTGTTTGTCGTCGACCTCGCGGCAGGCAACGACGGAATTGAGTTTGTGGCTGACGGTCCCGGCGAAGACGCCGGCATTGACGTCAGTGTCCCGCTGGCGATCGACGCGGCGGCGGATCTTGCAAGCGTTCACGATCTTGCAAGCGTTCACGACGTCACAAGCGTTCCCTTCACGGTCAATGCGGGCGCCGACCAGAGTATTTGCTCTGGTTGGCCGGCCACGCTTAGCGCTCAGGCCAATGGTGGCACGCCACCCTATGCCTACGCCTGGTCAGCAAACCCCGCCTGTTCGGACTGCATAGATAGCGCCACGACCGCGCAGACAGATGTCGTGGCGCCTGCCACGACGACGTTCACCGTGACCGCCCACGACTCGCTTGGCGCGGTCGCGACGGACTCGGTCACCATAACGGTGGTGAACCCAGTGGCCGACGCCAGCCCTGAGGTCTCGATCAATCCTGGTGCGTCGGTCCGTATCGGCACGCCGGGGCTGCCCGGCTACACCTATGCCTGGACCTGCGACCGGCCGACATGTGCCCTGTCAAGCGCGAGCGCGGCCCAGCCTACGGTGAACCCGAGACTGTCGACGATGTACACCGTGGCGGTGACCAGCCCCGGGGGTTGCGCTGCCAGCGACAGCACCACGGTCTGGGTGAACTTGCCGGTAGTCACGACACCACAAGACGGCGAACCCGCGTACCCGTCGTCCGCGTCCCTGCTGGTGCAGTTTGGTGCGGCCGTGCTGACCTCGTCGATTTCGACTGATACTGTGATCTTGCGCGAGTCGGCCAGCGGGACTCCGGTGCCCTTTTCCTACACCCCCAACCCGTCTCTGCGCACGCTCACCATCACGCCAACCTACAACCCGACCGTGGTGCAGTACACCCTGACGCTGGTTGGGGGCGACTCGGGAATCGTTTCCAATGATTCCCTCCGGCCGCAGCGCCTGCCGAATGACCGCTTGGTCCGTTTCACGCTGGCAACCGCGCCCGACGTCGCCGGGCCGACTATCATCTTCCGTAGCCCAAACTTTGCTTCGACCGGGGTGGCCGCCAACACCAGTGTGGTGGTCACGTTCAGCGAGACGCTCGACCCTGCCAGTGTCACGGCTACCAACTTCGCGGTCGCGGCCGGCCCCGGTCCTGCGGCTGCCATTGTGCCGGGGACGCTGTCGTACGACGCGATGACGTCCACCATCATGTTTGTTCCCACCAGCTCGCTGACCAGCGCGCCTCCCACCACCTATACTGTGCGGGAGAGCAACATCAAAGATCTGTCGGGCAATATTGCTAACACGCCGAACTGGAGCTTCACCACGGGTGGAGCGGCCGATACCAGGCCTCCCACCGTGACCACGGTGTCACCCGCCGCCGGAGCCACTCGGGCGTCGGCAGCGCCGAGCGTGGTCGTGACCTTCAGCGAGCCAGTCGATCCAACCACGCTTGCCGCCGGCATCCAACTGGCTGCCGGCACAAACTCGGTGGCGGGCATTGTGACCTACAACCCTGCCACACAGACGGCTAGCTTTGCCCCAGTGGGACTCTTGGCCAGCCAGACGCTCTACACGCTGACGGTGGCTGGGGTGGACGACCTGGCAGGTAACCTCATGACCGCGGCGTTCACTTCGACGTTCACCACGGCCAACGCGCTTTTCGCCGACTCGTTTGAGTCAGGGACAACTAGCTGGACACTCAATCCACCCTGGGGCCTGACCACGGAACAGTGTATGAGTGCGAGCCACAGCTTGACCGACAGCCCAGGTGGAAACTACCAGCCCAATGTCACCAACAGTTCGGCCACAAGTATCGGGATCGACGTCACGGGCGTCACGGGCGTGTCGGTAAGCTACTGGCTGAATGGACAAACCCAAGCCGGTGACACCCTCCGGGTGGAGTATTCGACCAATGGTCCCTGGACCACGCTTGACACCTGGTCGGGAATCCAGGAATGGGCGTTGCATTCCCGCAACATCACCCCCCTGCCCCCTGGCACGACCGGCCTGCAGATCCGTTTTCGCTTCAACTCGAACGGCAACCAGCAGTCCGACGGCATGTATGTCGACGACGTGATCGTGCAAGCGCTCTGATACTGCCCTACTTCACCCACTTCAACTTGGGCGAGACGAACACCTGCTCCTTGGGCAGCTTGTCGAGCGCGGCCTTGTAGCTCTTGCTCTTGAATTTCTCCTGCTCCTTCTCGGCCGCTTCGCTCGACTTCTTGCCCATGCCGATGACCTGGAAGGTGAAGGCGGCGTGGGAAGCGATCTGCTCCTGCAGGCGCGCCAAGATGTTCTCGAATTCGTCCCGGGTTACGCGGATCTTCACCGCCGGCTCGTCCTTGTAGACGCCGTTGAATGACATTTCTTTCAACCCGTCGACCTTGCTGAACATGCTGGTCATGAACTCGGCCCAGGTACCGAGCGCCGAATTTAGCTTCAGGTCGGCCACGTACTCGTCTTTGCCCATCTCCAGAAACGGATAGGTGATCTCGACTCCTGCACGGGCAGGGTCAAGCGTGTAGGTGGTTTTGTGGGCAAACTTCTCGTCGTAGCGAACCACTTTCTTCTTCTCGGCGATGTGACAGGTGTCGTTGAGATCCTCCTGCAGTTCCTGCTCGCCGCGGGTGCTCCAGATGTACGCGCGGTCCACCTGCTCGGGGAAGTCGTACTTGACCCGGTTCTCACACCGGGGCGCCTGGTCTTTCTGTTCGCGGATAACCTTGGCAATGACGCTCGCCTCGCCACCCTCCTGGGCGGCACCCTCGTTGGCATACAGCCAGGCCTCGACGTGAATCGGTTCGAGCGGCGAACGCTTCATGGCATAGGCGTAGAGCACCTTGAGCGGGCCATAGATCTGGTCGCGCTTGGCAGGCTGGGCTAGCCCCGCACGCAGTACCACCTTCAGGCCGTCGCCGGGTCCCGACACATCATCGGCCACGATCTTGAACTTGACGACACTCGCGGGGATGTCGGGCTGCTCGCAACAGGTCTTGAGCCCTTCTCCCTTTCTTTCGCAGCTCGGAAGTAGAAGCGTTGCGCCAAGAACGGCCGCGAAAAAGACAGACGTACCGTGCATCCCTGATTTCATGATGGGGACCTCCGTATTGGGGGAGAAGCGGGTGGCAGCATACACACAGAGACGGTTTGGGGGAATCGCGAAAGGTCGGGGCCAGTGGCGGGCGGGCCAACGCCGCAGCCCCGGACGGTGGCCCCGTCGCTACCACCCACCTTTTCCCTTTGCGGCAAAACCCGTCGGGGACACGCGGGATTCCGATTTTTGAACGAGCCGAAAGAGGTATAGTCCAGGCCCCGCCCCACCAGTGGCAAATTCCGGGCGCGGGAGGCTTGGATCGCAACCATGAACAACGATTTTTCCACCGCACTTGCGACGCTGAGATCGGATCCAGAAGACGGCCAGGCGCTGGCGCTGCTCACCGGACTGCAACCAGGCGATGCGACCGCAGCCGAGCGCGATGCCGTTCAGGTGGCGCTGGCTGCCGAACGGGCCTGGCACACTGACCGAGAGAATGTCGAGCCTTGCCTGCGCCTGCTCGACCTCGAGGTGGCTTGGGCGCAAGACCCGATTCGCCGCGCGACCCTGTTCGTGGAGAAGGCGCGCCTGCTCCACCGTGAGATGTGTCAGTGGGAACCGGCCCATGCGTGTGTGAACGAGGCGTTGGAGATTGCGCGCAACCACCCGGCGGCGGTCGAGTTCAGGCGGGTGCTCGAGGATGAGGAGGGCGGCTGGCAGGAGCGGGCAGACGCGCTGGTAAGGCAGGCGAACGAGGCGGGCGACAGCCCGGCCGCGGCTCCCTTGTTGGCCGCAGCCGGCGAGCTGTATTTGCGCTACCGCCCGCTGACCGATGAAGGCGAAGCCTTCTTGCGCAAGAGTTTCGCCCTCGATACACACCAGCGCCGCGCCGACGTTTTGCTGGAACGTTTGTTGCGCAGGGCTGGCCGCAGCGACCAGTTGGCTGAGCACCTCCAGCGGCGCATCGAGGCCGCAGGCAGCCCCCAGGACCTTGCCGCAGCCCGAGCGGCGGCAGGACGCTTGGCCGAGCAGATGAACCGCAGCGACCAGGCGCTCGCGCACTACCGCGAGGCACTGGTCGCTTCTCCCGGACTCGAACGCGCGCTTCACGGCGTGGCGCGCATCCTGACCGCACGTGAGAACTGGGCCGAGCTGGTGACTGTCTACGAAGAGGCGCTGCGCACCGCCAAGCGCGGTGTAGCCGAGGGGCCCATCCTGGTCGCCTTGGGCACTCTGTACTGGAAACGCCTGGGTCAGATCGCCCAAGCCGAGGCGTGCTTCCGCCGGGCGCGCAAGACCGTGCCCGCGGTCGCGCCCATGCTCGACTTCTATCGCGAATACCACCTGTCGCGCGACGAGATCCCCCAGTTGTTCGCGCTCCTGGGCCAGGCGCAGAAGGCTGAAGCCGACCCCGAAGCGCGCGTGCGCTACGGCATTGAGATGGCCGAACTGGCCGAGCGCCGGCCGCAGCTGTTGGAAAAAGCCGTCGACGCCTGGAAGGCACTCCGGCGCCTCAAGCCGGGGTTGCCCGAGGCGGTGACCGCCTTGCGCCGCCTGTACACCAAGACCGAGAAGTGGAACGCGCTGCTCGAGTTGCTCAAGGAGCGCTGCGAATCGCTGCCGTCCGAGGCGGTGGACGAGAAAGTCGCGCTCTACTTGGAGATGATCCCCATCTACCGCGACCACCTCAAGCTGGACGTGATGGTGGTCAACACACACGTGGCCATTCTTGGCTTGCGCCCCGACCATCCCGCGGCGCTCGCGGCGCTGGCTGAGCGCTACCAAGCCCAGGGACGTTGGGGCGATCTGGCGACTATCTTGACCCGCCAGGCGCAGGCGAGCTCGGAACCTGCCGAGAAGGTGGCGCTGTACCACCGCGTGGCGCAGCTGTGGATGGACAAGTTCAACAACCACCACAACGCGGTGGCGGCGCTGGAAAGAATACTCGAGCTGGTTCCGAGCGAGGAGAAGGCGCGGGCCACTTTGCGTGAGATCCACATTCGCTCACGCTCCTGGCGCGCGCTGCTGGATTTTCTGCGCCGTGAACTGCCTCTGCTCGACCCAGGTGCCCAGCAGGCTCGGCTGGCCGAGATGGCCGTCTTGGCGGCCGATCGCCTGGCCGACCTGCGCCTGGCCATCGGTCTGTGGAACGAGGTGCTGCAAAGTGCGCCGCACGATCGTGACGCAGCTGTGGCGTTGTCGGTCCTCTACGAACGTGAGAAGCGGTGGCCCGCCTTGGCGGAGATTCTTGCGCGCCTGGCCGAGTCAGCCGGCGGGGAGTCGACGCCCGAAGGCTGCACTCTCTTGGAAAAGCGCGGCCTCATCTTGTTCGAGAAGCTAGCCGCGCCGGCTGCCGCGGTCGATGTGCTCTCGCGCGTGCGGCGCGGCCAGAGCGAGAACCCTCGGGTGCTGCGCGCTTTGCGCGACGCCTACACCGAGATGGGCGATTTCGAATCGCTGGAGGCACTCTATTCGGCTCGGGGCGCCTGGGAAGAGCTATGTGACGTGTTCTCGCAGGTGGCGGAACGCACCACCGACATGGCCGTGCGTGTTCGCCTGCTCGGTCGAGTTGCTGAAGTGGCCCGGGACAAGCTCAACCAGCCCGAGCGTGTACTCAAGGCCTATGAGGGAATCTTGGCCACCGACCCGGAAAACCGGACGGTGGCGCGGGCCGCGGCTGAATTGTACGAGGCGACCGAACGCTGGGGCCGCCTGGTGGCGACCTACGAGATCCTGCTCGGTCCCGAGTNNTGGCCTTCAAGTGGTGCGCCCGGGCCTACCGGCTGGCACCCACCGATCCCGACGTGCGCGCCAATCTGGAACGCACGGGTGAGGCGGCCGAAGAGTGGGAGGCATTGCTGGCGCTGCTGGCTGCCCGGCTGGACAACCAGGGTGAGGAGCGGCCGGGCCGCGAGGAGCAACTCTACCTTCTGCGCCGGTGCTTGCTGATCACCGGTGGACGGGTCGACCGTCCTGGCGATCTCAAACGTTTCGCCGAGCAGATCCTGACCCTGGTTCCCGGCGACGATGAGGCCGAGACCGCTCTGCTCAAGCTGTACACGCGCAGCGAGAACTGGGCCGCTCTGATCGCTTTGCAGCACGTGCGCCAGGCACGTATGCAAGACCCCGCCGCTCGCACTGAGATCTTGCTGCGCATGGCGCATATGCAAGAGGAGCGTCTGGGTGACAGCCAGGCCGCTGTGGCTACCCTGCGCGAGGCTTGCGAGGTCGAACCGGCAAACCTGCGGCTTGTGCGTGAGCTGGCGCGAGTCCTGGATGCGGTGGGGGATATCCGCGGGTTGGTAGAGGCGCTTGCCCGTCAGGTGGGCTTGTGCACCGAGGATGAGCGGGCCGCAGTTCTTCTGCGCATGGGGCGGCTGCTGGGAACTGCGCTGGCCCAGCCGGCGGCTGCCACCGACGCGTATTTGCAGGCGCTGGAGGTTGACCCCATCTCGGCCGAGGCGGTCGAGGGCTTGGAGAGGCTGTTCGGCGCCGGTTCGGTGCGTCCAGAAGACCTGGCCAAGGTGGCAGCCCGGCTGCTGCCCTACTACGAGTTGACCGAACGGTTTGACAAGTGGGCGGGCATGCTGGAGGCGTTGGTTTCGGTGACCGCGGACCAGAACGAGCGGCGCGCGCATCTGGAACTGCTGGCCGATCTGTACCAGGGCCCACTGGCCAATGCGGCCGCCGCCTTTGGTGCCGTGCTGCGAGTGTTCGAAATGGAGCCCGCCAATCCTTCGGTGCGCGGACGCCTGGTGCCGTTGGCAGCAGACGCAGGCAAGCTGCCCAATCTCGCCGAGGCCGCGCGACAGGTGCTGGCCGCCACGGAGGAGCCATCCCTACGCCAGGAAATTTTGATGCTCATCGCCGAGGTCGAGGAACGCCAGCCCGCTCGCAAGGGTGAAGCGGAAGCGGCCCTGCGCGCGGTCTTGGAACTTGATCCGCTGCACATGGGGGCCTATCGCGCGCTGGCGCGTTTGGTGCGCGATAGCGAGCGTTGGGCGGCGCTGCGCGATCTGATCGAGGCGCGCGAGCAGCATCTGCCCGATCTGAAGGAAAGGTTGGCCCTGCTCTGGCAGGCGGTCGAGATCGACGAGGCATTGCTCTACGATCGCGACCACGCGACCGAGATTCTGCGCCGGATCAAGCAGTTGGATCCGACCGACCTGCGCGCCTGTCGCGTACTTGAACGAAACTANNCCGCGCGAAGAGCTGCCCGAGCTGAAACTCCGCCGGGCGGAACTCGCACTGGTGCGCTTCAACAACGCTGGAGCCGCCCTCGATCTTTTGGCCGAGGTCTTGGAGCTGGCGCCTGGTCACGCTCGCGCGGTCGGGCTCACCGAACGGGTGCTTGACGATCCGGAACAGCGCCGGCGCGCAGCCATGATGCTGGAACCGTTGTACGCAACCGCGGAAAACTGGGCCCGGCTGGTGGAAATCCTCGATGTCGAGCGCGAGGGGCAAGCGGGGTCGGCGGCGGTTGCGTTGTTGGTGCGCAAGGCCGAGGTGCAGGAGAGCAAGCTGCAGGCAGCGGCCGCGGCCTGGGACACCCGACGCGCGGTGCTGGCGTGTGACCCGCAGTCCGAGGCGGCATTGCGGGAAGCTGAACGGCTGGCGGGCGTGCTGGGATGCTGGAACGATCTGCAGGCGCTTTATCAAGATCTCGCGGGCAAACGCGATCCCTCCGACATCGCCGGAATTGCCGACTTGTTGTCGCGGGCGGCCCGGCTTTTTCAGGGCCCGCTCGCCGATCGCAGCGCCGCGATTCGCACCTGGCGCCGCGTGCTCGACCTGGACCTCGGCAACGCGCGGACCGGTGCCGCGGCTGCCGCAGCGTTGGAGACTCTCTATCCCGATACCGGGGACATCCAGGGTCTGGTCTACGTACTGCGAGGCCGGAGTGGGTGGGCCGAGGACCATCGCGAGCAGGCCGTGCTTGGTCTGCGCATCGCTGACCTAGAAGAAAACGCTCTGCACGATCTCCCGGCAGCCGTGGCTACCTATCGCAGCCTTCTCGACGGCGAGGGTGACGCGGCGGAGGCGGCGTTCGACAGCCTGGAACGGATCTTCCAAAAGTCGGGTCAGGCACGCGAGCGGGTCGAACTGCTGCGTCGCCGGGCGGACATGCTCGAGGCGGCGGCGCGCAACCAGTTGCGCTACCGCATGGCGGCTATCCTGGAAACCGAGCTGCATGATGTGGACGAGGCGATTGCCACTATCCGCCCAGTGCTCGACGACACACCCGACGACCTGGAGGTTCTGCGCACGCTGGCGCGCCTCTATCACAGCAAGGGGGCGGCGGCCGAGCACCTGGAGATCTTGGAACGGCTGTTGCTGTTGGCGGTCTCCGAGCAGGATCGCATCGGTCTGTTGCGCGCAATCGCGGGGCTTCTGCAAGGGCCGCTGGCTCGGCGCGCCGAGGCGCTGGAACGTTGGCGGGAGATTCTCAAGCTGGCGCCCAGCGAGGCCGATGCCTTGGCCGAAATGGAGCGCCTGCTCGACGATCAGGACATGGCACTGCGTTTCGCGGCGGCCGAGACCCTAGAGCCCATCTACCGGGCTGCCGGCGATGGACCGCGGTTGGCCCGCATTCTGCGCGTATTCATTGATTTGGCTGAGGACGGGCGGGCGCGCGCCGGCTACCGGGCACGCCTGGCGGAGATCGAGGAAAGCAAGTTGGGCGACAAGCAGGCGGCCTTGCACACCTGGGCTGCCGCGATTCGGGATGGCACCTCCGATCCCGATTTGGGAAGGTTGCTCGACAACTACGAACGGCTCGCGCTCTTCCCGGGCAGCGAGCACGTGATCGAGATCATCGATCTCTATCGCGCGGTCGAGCCTGACGTCTTGGCCGAGGAGACGCGCTTGCGACTGCAGCGGGCCATCGCGGAGCACGCCCTTGGTCTGGGCGACTTGCCGCTAGCCATTGACTACTTCAGCCGCATCGCTGAGCGGCGGCCGGATGACGACGCCGCGCTTGCGGCACTGGAACGAATCTATCGTCAGCAGGAGGATCTCGGCTCGCTCTACGAAGTCATCTTGCGGCGGGCGGACTTGGCCGAGACACCCAAGGCTGAGGTGACCCTCCGGCGCGAGGCGGGCAGCCTGGCGGCGCGCTTGGCAAGGAAGGAAGAGGCCATTGCGGCCTGGGAGCGGGTTTGGACATTGCAGCCGGGCGACGCGGAAGCGGTGGCGGCGCTGGATGCGCTCTACGTCGAACTGCGCCGCTGGGACGATCTGGTGAACCTGCTCGACCGGCGGTTGGGGCGGGAGCAAAGCCGAGAGGAAGACATCGAGCTGCGCTTCCGGCTGGCGGAGATCCAGCGGGTTGAGTTGGCCAACCGCGAGCGCGCTCTCGAGTATCTCGGCCAGGTTTTGGAGCGGGATCCGGACCACGCGCCCAGCATTCAGATTCTGCAGGATCTGCTGGAAGATCCCGAGGCGCGCATGACGGCCGCCACTCTGCTGGAGCCGGTCTACATTAGACGGGGAGCCTGGAAGGAGTTGGTGGCGATCGACAGCCTGCGACTCAAGTACAGCGAGGATCCCGAGCAGCGTTTGGCCTGGACGCGACGGATTGCCCAGGTCTACGAGGAGCAGATCGAGGATCTGGACGAGGCATTCAGTTGGTACGGGCGTGTGTTCGAGGAGAAGGCCACCGATCGGGTGGCGCAGGAGCAGTTGCTCCGGCTCGCGCCCAAGCTCGGTCGTTGGCGTGACGTGGGCAAACTGCTAGATGAGTTCCTGGAAGATGAGCTGTCCAACCCCGACGAGGTGTTGGCGCTAGTCCGCACCGCCATTCGGATCTATGACCAGGAGCTGGGCGATCGCGCCGCCGCCCGCCGGCACTACCGGCGCTACCTCGAGGCCCAGCCGGGCAACCGTGCGGCTGCGGAAATCTTCGAGGAGGCGTTGGAGCGTTGGGAGGCGTGGAAAGAGTTGCGCGACTTGCTCGACGAACAGGTGCGCCTGGTCGAATCGCCCAGCGAACGCGCCGATCTCTTGCGGCGGAGCGCCCGCATCAGTGAGGAGAACCTGTCAGAGGCGAGCGCTGCGGTGGATGCCTTGCGTGCGGTCTTGGAGATCGATCCCGACGACGCCCTGTCTGCCGCGTCACTTGAGCATCTTTTGGCCGCGGAAGAGCGTTGGGAAGATCTACGAGACCACCTAGTCTGGATGTTGGGGAGGGCAGAGAATACCACAGCCAAAGATGCCATTACCCTTGAGCTGGCCGAGGTGGAAGGCAAACGCCTTGGTCGCGCCGCGGGCGCGGTGGATTTGTACGGCGAGGTGCTCGGGCGAACCCCCGGCCATCCCAATGCGATCGCGTCGTTGGAGGGAATGCTGGGGGAGCCGGAACTGCGGGCGCGCGTGGCCGAGTTGCTGGAACCCGCCTACCGAACCATGCGCAACCTGCGCAAGTTGGCCGATATTCTCGAGGTTCGGCTGGAGACCGTCGAGGATCCGCCCCGCCGGGTGGCTGCCCTGCGCGAGAAAGCTGCTGCCGAGGCCCAACTCGGCCGTCGCGCCGAAGCACTGGATGCTTTGGGACGAGCCTGGCTCGAGGACGTGACTGACGTTTCGACGCTGGCCGAGTTGGACGGCCTGGCCTCGGCTACCAACGGCTGGCAACGGTTGGTGACCGTCTTGGACAAGGGCATCGAGTCAACCTTGCTTCCCGACCTGCGCGCCGATCTGCACGCACGCAAGGCCAAGATTCTCGAAGAGCGCTTGGCGGCACCCGATTTGGCCGTCGAGGCGTGGCGCGAAACCATCGCTTGCCAGCCCGACCATCAGGGGGCATTTGTGGCCATCGAGCGACTGCTCGAGGCTGCGGGGCGCGCGGCTGAGCTGGCCGAAACCTTGGAGAAGCACGCCGAGGTGGTGGTCGAGGCGGGCGAGCGCGAGCAACTGATCAAGCGAGTGGCGGTGCTGCACGAGAAGGTACTCAAGCAGCCCGAAAAGGCGGTCGCGGCTTGGCGGTCGGTATTGGATCTCGACGAGGAAAGTGCAGAGGCACTCGATGCCCTGGAACGACTGTACCGCGAGCTAGACGACTGGACGAGCCTGGCTGAGGTGCTGCAAAGGAAAGTCGAGGCCTGCCGCGACGTGGTGACCTTGCGCCGCCTGTATCTGCAATCGGCCCAGCTTCACGACGAGAAACTGCATGACGCTTCGGAAGCGGCCAGCCAACTGCGCGCGATCCTCGACATCGATCCCGACGATGCCGAGGCGCTTGAGTTCATCGGCCAGATCTACGGCCGCGAGGGCAAGCACGCCGAGNNTGGTCGAGGTGCTCGATGCGCGGGCGCGCGGGGCCAGCGCTGCCGAGATGCGAGACTCGCTCGCGCTGCAGGCCGCGCAACTTGTGCAGACCGAGCTCAGCGATGTGGTGGGCGCGGTCGGACGCTATCGCGCGATTCTCGACCGGACGCCGAAGCAAGGAAAGGCACGCGCGGCGCTTTGGGAGCTGGCGCGCCACGAGGACCAGCGCGCGACTGCCATTGCAGCCCTGGAGCCGGTGTTGCGGGCAGGGCGGGAATGGCGGTCACTTGTGGATCTTCTCGAACTGCGTCTGCTCGGCGAAGACGACCCCGCGCAGCGCATGCTGACCCTGGCCGAGATGGCGCGGGTTGAGGAGCAGGAACTGCACGACGCCGCGGCGGCTTTCGCCATCTGGGCGCGCGGCTTGGCCGAGAATGCCGGCGATGCTAGCGTACGGCAGGCACTGGAGCGTCTGGCGTCTGCCCAAGGTGTGCTGGCCGAATTGGCCAAGATCTATGAGGAGCGTCTCAAGGATAGCTTCGACACCGAGGTGCAGCGCTGGCTGGCTTCGCGCCTGGCCGCACTGTACGAGCAGTCACTGGCCAACCCGGAACGGGCGGTCGAGCTGTGGCGTGAGGTGGCGGGCATGCCGGGCGGCGAGGCCGAGGCGCTTGGCCACCTGGAGATCCTTCTGCGCGGGCTGGGCCGGAACTCCGATCTGGAAGGAGTGCTGGCCCGCCAGGCTGAGATTGCGTTGCACGGACCGACTCAGGCGGACGCCTGGGCCGCCTTGGGCGAGTTGCGCCTGCACCACCTGTCCGATCTGGATGGTGCCATCGACGCTTTTCGGGCCGCACTCGAACGTGTGCCCACCCACGTGGTGGCTCTGGCCGCCTTGCGTGCGCTGGCGGCGGGCGCGGAACCGCCGCTTGGCGTGCTCGACATTTTGGAACCACTGGCAGAGGCGCGTGGCGACTTTGTCGAGTTGGCGGCACTGGTGCAGGCGCGGCTTTCGCGCAGCGATGATCCTAGCGCGCGGGCGGGATTCTGGCGGCGAGTCGCTGAGCTGGCGGAAACGCGACTGGACGACCTGCCGCGCGCCGTGGATGCCTTGGGCCACGCGTTCAAGGAGGATCCGCATGCCTTCGAGACCGCGGATCAGATCGAACGGGTGGCCGAGCGGGCGGGCACGCCGGTCGAGGCTGCTCGCCGGCTTGCTGCGGTGTTGGACGCGCTTGACGGATCAGAGTTGGTAGAGATCGGCATGCGGGCGGCACGCCAGTATTTGCTGGCTGAGGGCGCCGAGAATGAGAACGCAGCCGAGCGACTGTATACGCGGGTCCTGGAAGTTGAAACGGAAAGCTCCGGTGCACTAGAGGCGTTGGAGGCGCTCTATCGTCGCCGGGTTGATGGGCAGCACCTGGCTGCGATCCTGGAGCGGCGTGGGGCGCTGGAACTGGATCCGACGAGCCGGTTGACGTTCTTTGCTGAGGCTGCCGGGCTGTACGAAGATCGTGGCGATGTCGCGCTGGCCATCGCTGCCTGGAAGGCGGGGCGTGAGGGCGACGAGTCCAACCTGCAGGCCCTCGACGAGTTGGCGCGCCTGTATGAGAAGGCGGGCAAGCTCGATGGTTTGGTCGAGGCGTTGGCCGACAAGTCGCAAGTGATCGAGGACAACACCCAGCGTGCGGCGCTCTACGTTCGCATCGGCATGCTCAAGGCCGGGCCCTTGGCCGACCCCGATGGCGCCGCCGCGGCTTTCCGCGAGGCACTCGACCTTGCACCGGAGGACCCGGTCGCGCTTGCGTCCCTGGCTGACATCGAGGAGAAGCGCGGTGATTTCACCGCGCTCGAGGAGGCTTTGCTGCGCCAGTTGTCTGCCAAGAGTGGTGCTGACTCGGTTTCCGTGCTGACCCGCCTGGCGCACAATGCGGTTGACAAGCTCAATGATGCGGACCGCGCACTGGTGTACCTGCACCAAGTGCTGGAAGCCGACAGCGAAAATCGCGAAGCCTTTGGCGAAACCGAGCGGATATTGGCTTCACTCGAGCGCTGGCACGAGCTGGTGGACGTGCTGGAGCGTCGGGCTGAGATCGAAGCCGCCGCGGGCCACGCCGAGGCGGAACTTACTTGTCGGGTTGCGGTGGCCAGCATCTGGGGCGAGAAGTTGGGCGCCGCCGACAGCGCGCTGCAGGCCCTGCAGGCCGTACTGGCCCGCAATCCCCGTCACTTCCCTTCGCTGCTGGCGGTGGCGCAGATTCATGAGAGCGAAGAACGTTGGGCCGAGGCGGGCGAAGTCCTGCAGAAGGCCACCGAGGTCGCTGCCTCGCCGCAAGAGCGGGCAATGCTCCTGTGCCGGATGGCCAAGGTGCGGGCGGCTAGCGGAACTGCGCTTGACCAGGTGTCCGCTCTCTACCACTCGGCTTTGGACCAGGATCCGACCTGCCTAGTCGCGGTGGTGGCGTTGGAGGAGATGGCGCGGGTGGCGGGCGACCAGGGGCAACTGGTGAAGCTATTGGAGGCGCGTGAAGGGCTCGAGACTGACCAAGGCAAGCGCAAGGCGCTGCTCTCAGAGATCGCGTCGCTGTACGCTGGGGCGTTGGCCGCACCCGAGCAGGCGGTGGCCGCGCTGGAACGGCTGCTCAGCCTGTCGTCTGGGGACGTGGCAGTGCAGGAAAGGCTGGGCACCGCGCTGATTGCAGCGGGTCGAGTCGATGAGGGCGAATTTGCGCTTTCGCAGTTGGCGGAGCAGTTCGCCCGGGCCAAGCAGCCCAAGAACGTGGCGCGCTTGCAGTTCTTGCTGGGCGGGTTTGCGGAGGCCCGGGGTGATCTGGCGATGGCCAAACAGCGCTTCTTGGCGGCGTATCAGATCGACCCCACGCAGGCGAGTACCCTGGCGGCGCTGGCCAATCTGGCGGCGGCGCAGAATGACAGTGAAAACGCGCGCAAGTATTACCGGACTCTGCTTCTGCAGAGTTTTGACGAAAAGGCAGTGGGCCTGAGCAAGGCACAGATCTATTTTGCGCTCGGCAAACTGCACCAGGAAGCGGGCGAGTTGCCCAAGGCGCGCAACATGTTCGAGCGCGGGCTGGAGATCGACAGCAAGAACGAGGCGCTCAAGCAGGCGCTGGCGAAGCTACCCAAGTAAGATGTCTATTTCAGAAGCCGTGCGCGCAGCAGTTCATGCTGGTGCCACATCTCATCCGGCATGCGGGTGCCGAACCCGTCGAAGAACTTCCCCACGGCATCCACTTCGGCCGCCCAGTCCTTGCGGTTAACCGCAAACAACTTGTCCATCGCCCCGTTGGGCATGCTCAGACCTGTCATGTCGATGTCTTTGGGGTTGGGCACGTAGCCAATGGGGGTTTGCGCGGCCTGGACATCCCCGCGGCAGCGCGCGAGGATCCATTCCACGATGCGCAGGTTTTCGCCGAAGCCGGGCCAGAGAAACTTGCCGTTCTCGTCGGTGCGGAACCAGTTCACATGGAAGATCTTGGGCTGGTGCTTGACCCGCAGGCCCATGTCGAGCCAGTGCCCGAAGTAGTCNNCCGCAGAAGGGCAGCATGGCCATGGGGTCGCGCCGGACTTCGCCCAGGGCGCCGAACTGGGCCGCCGTGCGCTCGCTGGCCATGCTGGCGCCCATGTACACGCCGTGGTTCCAGTCCAGCGCCTGGTAAACCAGGGGTGCCAGGGTCGCCCGGCGTCCACCGAAGATGATGGCATCGATGGGCACGCCGTGGTGCTGCTTGTAACGGAAGGAGTGGGTCGGACAGTTGGTGAAGGGAGCGGTGAAACGGCTGTTGGGGTGGGCGGACAGGATCGGGTTGCCGTCCTTGTCTTTGAGGCCCGGCTTCCACGGTCGGCCTTGCCAATCCAGGGCCTCGGCCGGGGGCGGATCGTCGTGGCCTTCCCACCACACTGTACCGTCGGGCTTGAGCGCGACGTTGGTGTAGATGGTGTCGCGGTTGATGGTGGCCATCGCGACAAAGTTGCTGCGCAAGTTGGTGCCCGGCACTACGCCGAAAAAGCCCATCTCGGGGTTGACCGCCCATAGGCCACCATCGGTGTCCACCTTCATCCAGGCAATGTCGTCGCCCACAGTCCAAATGCGGTAGCCCTTCTGTTTCAGCCCCTCGGGCGGCAGTAGCATGGCCAGGTTGGTCTTGCCGCATGCGCTGGGGAAGGCGGCTGCGACATACTGGATGCGGCCGTTGGGCTCCTCGATGCCGAGAATGAGCATGTGCTCGGCCAGCCATTTCTCACGCTGGGCCAACACACTGGCAATGCGCAGGGCTAGGCACTTCTTGCCGAGCAGAACGTTGCCACCGTAGCCGCTACCCACCGACCAAATCGCGTTGTCCTCGGGAAAGTGCAGAATCAGGCGGCGGTTGACGTCGAGATCGGCCTTGCTGTGCAGACACTTGGTGAACTCGCCCTGGGGCCCGAGCGCATCCATCACCTCGGCGCCCATGCGGGCCATGATGCGCATGTTGAGTACGACGTAGATGCTGTCGGTCAGC
>PMJE01000308.1:0-3999 GCA_003157315.1 Myxococcales bacterium
CGCATCAACATGGCCCAAATTTATCGTGAACGGGCTCGGCAGGCGAGCGGGGCCGACAAGAAGGCGCTCAACGACGGGGCGGTGAAGGAATTGCGGCGGGTTCTCGCATTGGATGGGAACAGCCTGCAGGCCTACGCTGGCCTCTGCTTCATCTACTACGATTTGGACTTGCCTGAAGCAGCCAAACTGGTTGGTGCCCAGGCCATCAAGCGGGCGCAAGAAATCGCCACAGGCAAGTTCGAGGAGGAGGGGGCCGTCACGGACGAATCGAGCAAGAAAGCCAAGAAAGGCAAGGCAAAGAAAGAGGAGGCGAAGGAGAAAGAGGGGGACAAGGCGGCCCAGGAGACTCCGGTGGAGGGAACTGGCTACACGGCCGAGATGAAGAGAGCCCTGGGAGTGGTCTACAACACGCTGGGTATGATCTACCTGGCCAAGAAGAACTACACGGATGCGATCAAGAATTTCACCGCTGCGGTGGAAAACGATCCCGGCCTCTTCGAGGCGCGGCTCAATCTTGCTGCGGTGTCACTCAAGTTCCGCAACTACGACATCGCGGAAGACAATTTCAAGGCTGTGCTCAAGGCCCAGCCACGCAACTACGAGGCGATCATAGGACTAGGGGTTGCCTTGCGCGGAAACAGGAAGTTCGACGAAGCTGAACAGAGGTACAACGAGGCTCGCAACCTCGATCCGCAACGCCCGGATTCGTATTTCAACCTCGGCCTGCTGTACCAGGAGTACAAGGGTGGGAGCGACAAGCCTATGTTGCAGAAGGCCCAGGCCTACTATCGGGATTTCTTGACGCGCGCTACTTCGCCCAAGGCGCGCAAAGACGCGGAGAAGCGCATCAAAGACATCGATGAGGTGTTCGCGGCGCTGGAAGAAGCGGCCAAGATGATGAAAGAGGCCGAGGAGATGCAGCGCAAGGCTGAGGCGCAGCAGAAGAAGATGGAAGAGGAGATGAAGAAGATGGAGGCGGAGGAGAAGCGCCAAGCGGAAGAGATGAAGAAGAAGGAGGAGGAGGAGAAGATCAAGAAGGCGGAGGAGAAGACCAAGAAGGCTACCGGCGGTGGCAAGGGTGCCGGCGAGAAGGGCGCCGAAGAGAATGCTCCTGCTCCTGGAGCTTCGACTGAGCCCCCGTCTGCTGCGCCGACGGCCCCGGCCGCGCCCGCTGCTGCGCCGACGGCCCCGGCCGCGCCCGCCGCTGCGCCGAAGGCCCCAGCTGCGCCCAAGGCATCACCCGCACCCGCTGCTGCGCCGACGCCCGCAGCGGCGCCCGCTGCTGCGTCAGGGAAACCCGCTGACAAACCGAGTGATACCGCGGCGCCGAAGCCGGCTGAGCGGAAGACGTGGGAGTGACTCTACGCTTCATCAATCGAACTCGATCCATAATTATGGGAACCGGATTCGATCTCGGTTGTCAGTACGAAGCGAGCTTTCCGTGCTTGTCTTCCCGCGCAGCCGAAGGAAGGAATTGAACCAATGCGACTCATAGCAATGATTGCGGTTCTCACCGTTGGGGGACTGGGTACGGTTCTGGCTCAAGAAGGTGGTGGCGAGCAGTTCAAGTCCAAGACCGTCTACGATTTCGAAGACGACAATGTCGAGGGTGACCTGCAGCGGCCTGATGGCGAGCTAGTGAACGCCATCAACAAAGCCAAACACTCAAGCCTGATCGAGATTCGCAAAGACTTCATTCCTGAGATGCTCAAGTCGCTCGAAGACATCTAGCCGCTTCGGGTCGCAAGACCCTGCGGCAGGGTTCGAGAGCACAGGCGTGACCGCCAAGGGTCAACGCCTGTTGTAACCGGAGGAGACCCAAATGGCCAATGTTGTAGTCCCCGTCAAGTTCCAGATCTTCAGGGGGGATCAGGTCGTACGAGAAGAGGTGCTGACGGAACCCGTCATCAAGATCGGCAAGCTGGCCTCCTCGCATCTGCGCCTCGACGATGAATCAGTGTCCCGCATGCACGCGGTGCTCGAAGTGAATGGGCCCGACGAGGTTCAGCTCATCGACCTGGGGTCAACCCGGGGGACCTTGCTCAACGGTGAGCGCATTGCCAAGACCAGCCTCAAGAGCGGGGATCAGGTCCAGTTCGGCGACGTTCGCGTGGCCATCACGCTCCTGGCCGAAGGTGCCGAGGCACCCACGCCTGCGCCGGTCATGCCCGTTGCGCCCCCGGCGGCCGCCCCAGCGACGCTGCAGTATGCAGCGCCGGTTCGGCCGACAGCCCCTGCCCCCGCTGCTTACGCACCGCCTGTGCAGTATGCTGCTCCCCCGCCTCAGGCCATGGCGGCGCCTCATGGATATGCCCCGACGGCCCCCGGCATGGGCGGTTTTGCCAGCCACGCCGGGGCCGAGGTGGAGGTCCACGATGGCTCCCACGCCATCGAGGTACAGGCCCTGTACCGCGGTGTCGTGACCCAGACCCGCCATCTCTCTGACCCCACTGGGCGGAGCACGGAAGGCCAGTCGAAGACGATGCTGTTTGCGGGTATCGGCCTAGTCGTGGTGGCGTTTGCGGTGTTCTTCGCCACCATCGTAGACTTCGGTGCGGAGAAGAGCCGGTACGACAAGTATGTGAACGACGGCGGCGAGTCGAAGAATTTCCAGTGGAAGGCCCGTTCGCCCGCTATGGACGTCGTAGTGTTCGGCGGAATCGGTCTGGGGATCGTCCTCTGCTACATGGGCCTGAAACGGCGTGGGCGGACCAACCCCAATTTCGTGATTGGCTCGGCTGCGGGCGCGGATGCACCTTTGGGACCAGATTTCATCGGTGGGCCGTCCTTTTCCTTGGTCTCCACCACGGGTACCGACTTTCTCGTCAACGTCACACCGTCGATGACGGGCGAGGTCCTACTCGACAACCAGGTGCTTCCCTTGCAGCAGTTCGCGCAGCAGCGAGGCACCAGCTTCTCGCTGGGCGACCGGGGCCGCGCAAAAATCGATTGTGGCGAAACCAGTTTCTTGGTGAGCGCGACTCCCAAGCCGCGCACCTTCCCGGTTCCCTTCCTGGTCTGGCGCTGGAGCGAGCAAGCCTACACCGTGGGGACGGCAATCGGTCTGTTGCTATTCCTTCTCATGATCTTCTCCGTCCCGCCGGATCCCAAGTCGCTCTCACTCGATCTCTTCAATGCCGACAGTCGCTTCGTAAACTTCCTAATCAAGCCGCCCGAGGAAAAGGAAGAGGAGATTCCTGAGTGGCTCAAGAAGAAGGGGCCCGACGAACAGGGCGGCAAGGGCAAACGGCACAAGGGTGAGGAAGGCAAGATGGGGAAGAAGACCTCCAAGAACAAGGAGGGTCTCTACGGCCTCAAGGGCCCCAAGGACAACCCGGACCCGCACCTGGCCAAGAAGCTTGCGGAAGAGCAGGCCAAGAATGCCGGCATCCTCGGCGTGTTGAAGATGGCCGAGGGCTCGCACCTGGCTTCCATTTTCGGTCGCGACACAGCGGCCGGGAACGATGCGGAGAATGTGCTGGGTGGCCTGATTGGCAACCAGATCGGTGAAGCCTACGGCGTGGGCGGTCTTGGTTTGGTTGGTACCGGGACGGGCGGCGGTGGTACCGGCGAAGGCACCATCGGCCTTGGCAACTTTGGCACCATCGGCAAGGGCGGCGGCGGCGGTTCGGGCTCTGGCTATGGGCGTGGCGCGGGTGGCTTGGGTGGCCGCCGGGCACGCGCACCAGACGTCATCCCGGGCCAGGCCAATGTGCGCGGGTCGCTGGACAAGGAGATCATCCGCCGCATCATCCGCCGCCATATCAACGAGGTGAAGTACTGCTACGAAACTGAGTTGACGAAGAAGGCCGATCTGTCTGGTCGCATCTCGGTCCAGTTCACCATAGCTGCGACCGGGACAGTCATTGCCTCGGTCTTGCAGAGTTCGACCATGGGCAACATCCGCGTGGAGAACTGCGTGGTGCAGGCAGTGCGGCGCTGGGAGTTCCCCAAGCCGCTCGGTGGCGGCATCGTCATCGTGTCATATCCGTTCAACTT
>PMJE01000308.1:4068-4213 GCA_003157315.1 Myxococcales bacterium
CAAAGCCATCGAGATCGCAAACCGTGGCGTCGAGGCGTTCAAGAACAACCTCTACGACTCGGCCGAGCGTGAGTTGAGGCTGTCCATCCAGACTGACCCCAGCTACGAGATGGCCTACTATAACCTGGGCAAGGTGTATCAGAAG
>PMJE01000021.1 GCA_003157315.1 Myxococcales bacterium
ATCACGGTGTGGGTGGTCAGCTTGACCAGGTCGGCCCGGTCGTAGAGAGTCTCGATGTCCATGCCGGGCGGCAGAACCCGGCTCTGCCGAATGTAATCCACGCGATCGTGAATGCCCTTGACGGTGGAGAGCGAGTCGCCCCCATAGCGCATGAGCACGATGCCTTCCACGATGTCCGGTTCACCGTCGCGGCCCACGATGCCAAGACGCGGGGCCGCCCCCACACTGACCGCCGCCACGTCGCGCACGCGAACGGGAACGCCTTTTTGCGCGGCCACCGCGATTTGTTCGATGTCGCGCACCGAACGGATGAGCCCGACACCGCGCACGTCGAAGGACTGTTCGCCCAGCGTGATACGCTGCCCGCCTACGTTCTGGTTGGCGTTGGTGATGGCAGCCTGCAACTGTGCCAGGCTGACATTGAGTCCGCGCAGGCGATACGGGTCCACGTCCACGTGGTATTGCTTAGTCAGGCCGCCAAATCCGACGACGTCGATCACGCCCGGCACCTGGCGGAACTGTTTTTCCAGGATCCAGTCCTGTGCGGTTTTGAGATCCGCCGCCGTGTAACCCTTGCCCACCACCTTGTAGCGGTACAGCTCGCCAATCGCACTCCAGGGTGAAAGCTGCGGTTGTACGCCCGGCGGCAAGCTGACGAAATTGAGCTGATTGAGCACGCGCTGCTGTGCCGTGAAGTAGCTGGTGTCCCAGCCGAAATAGAACTTCACGTCGGCCAAGCCGAAGAGCGACTGCGAGCGCACATGTTCCAGCCCCGGCATGCCCACCAGCCCGGTCTCGAGCGGCAGTGTGACGTAGCGTTCGACCTCCTCGGCGCTCCAGCCCTGCGGCTGCGCGATAAGCTCGATCATGGGCGCCACCGGGTTGGGATAGGCCTCGATATCGAGCTGGACGTACGAGCGAATGCCGATGCCGACGAGCGCCAGCGCGGCCATGAAGACCAGAAATGGCGCGCGGACAGCGGCCGAAACCAGTCGCTCAATCATGGTTACAGCATCCCGGAAAGCAGAATGGCGCCTGAAACCACGATGCGTTCGTCCTTGGCCAGGTTGCGCAGCACCGGTAGGTACTCGTTGCCCAACTCCTCGTTGACCACCACGGGGCGGCGTTCGAAGCGCAGGCGGCCGTCCGGCGTCTTGCCCGCCTCGACAAAGACCACGGTCTGATCGCCGAGGCGCAGAAGCGCGCCGCGCGGGATGGCCAATGCGACTTGGCGATCCACCGGCAGGGTCACGGTGGCATACATCTCGGATTTCAGAGCGCGGTCGGAATTGGTGATCTTGCAGCGGACTTTCGAGGTGTGGGTTGCGGGATCGAGCGTGTCGGAAACCCAGTCGGCCAGGCCTCGGAAGACCCTGTCAGGATAGGCCACCACGGTGGCCAGGCAGGCCGTGCCCGCCTTCACCCGGCCAAGATCCATCTCGAAGATGTCACCCAGCACCCACACGCTGTCCAACTTACCCACGGTGAAGAGCTCGAGCACGGTGCCGCCAGAGTACTGACCTTGCACCTCGGTGCCGGGGTTCACGCTGCGCGCGATGACCTCGCCGTCGATGGGCGAACGCAGGGTGTACATCTGGTTGGAGCTGTCGGAGGAGCTTCCGCGCAGAATGCGGGTCTTCTTCCTCGCTCGATCCAGCTCGGCCCTGGCTTTGCTGTAGTTCGACTGTGCGCTCTCCAAATCGCGTTGCGATCCAGCGTGGACGTCGAACAGGTCCTTCTGGCGACTAGCTTCCTTTTCGGCCGCGCCGAAGTCGGCCTGCGCCTTTTCCATGTCGGAGAATGCCGTCGCCACATCGGGAGACTCGATCACCGCCAACGCGTCCCCCTTCTTCACTCGCTGGCCGAGCTGCGCCTCGATCTTGACCACCCGGCCGGTCACCGGCGACAGCACATGCGCCACGTGCAGATCGTCGAAGGTCACGCGACCGCTGGCCACCACCACGCCGCCCACCGGCTGTAGTTCGAGCGGTTCGACGACCAGCTTGGCTGCTGCCACCTGTTCGGGTGCTAGCCACACCTCCGTCGTGGGCGGCGCGACCGCTGGCGAGGCAGCGGCGCGCCGATGACAGCCAGAGCAGGCGGCCACAAGGAAGGCCAGAGCGACAGTGGAAGTGATGCGAATATGGTTCATGGTCCCAGCTCCAAGCCCACAGCCTCCCCGATGAGTACGACCGCCAGCCAGTGGTCGGCCAGATCGCGCAGGTAGCCTTGGGTGGTTTCTATGAGCATTCGTTGTGCATCCAGGTACTCGAGCAACGACGCCGCGCCTTTCTCGTACTGGATCTGGACCAGATCGCGCGTGCGCCGCGCCCGATCGAGCAGGCCGTGCTCGGCCCGTTCCACCCGGCGGCGGGTCGACTGGAACTGCGTCAGCGCGACAGTCACGTCGTTCACGATCTGCGCCTCGGTCTTGGCCAGCAGCGTGTCCTGCACGCGCACATCGGCCTGGGCCTTCTGCACCTCACCTTGGAAATGGTAGAACAGCGGCGGGGTGAGCGTGAGTCCCAGCGAGATCGTGGGCGGTGAGCTGACGTCGCTGCCAGTTCCTTGGCCGCTCACGCCGAGCGAGAGCGCCAAGTCGGGAAAGCGTAGACGCTTTGCCGACTGTAGGGCCGCCCCGGCCCGGTCGTGTTGCAGGTGGGCTGCGGCCAGGTCGGGCCGCTGCTTGCGGGCTAGCTCCAGCAACGACTCGACTGTGGCGCGGCCCAGGTCGTCAGGCACCCGATAGCGCGGGAGATCGGCATCGACCTCGAAGTCAGGCACGCGGCCACGCACGCCCAGCAGGAAGGCGAGCTGAAACTTGGCCTCGGCCAAGTCGAATTCAGCGCGCTCCACCTCCTGGTCAGCTTCCAGTTTCTCGGTCTCGACCTTGAGCGCGTCGACCTGTGAGATGGCGCCATGCTGAAAGCGGGCTTGATTCAGTTCCATCACATGACCGAGGCGGCTCTGCGACTCGCGGGTCAGGTCAAGGGCGTCGCGGTCGTACACGGCCTCCAGGTACTGCTGGCGGAGCATGGATTCCAGAGTGCGCTGGGTGTCGGCACGGTTCTGGCGTGCCACCGCCAGGGCCAGCTCCGCTGTGCGCGAGCGCAGGCCCCGCTTTCCCGACAGCGTGTCGAAGACAGCCGATTGATCAGACACGCCTACGTCCCATGCCAACGCTGAACAGCCGGGACAGGTCGCGCTGTTGAACCCGAATGAATGACCCACACCGCCCGAGATGGCGGGGTTGGCAATGGCGCTGGCTATCTGCGCGTCGCCCCGGACGCTATCCACCGTCGCATCCGCTACGATGAGATCGAAGCCGCGCTCGCGGAACAGGCGCACGGCGTCCACCATGCTCACATGGGCAGGGATAGACGCATTCTCAAGATGTTCCTGAGCCAGTGCGGGCAGAGTGCTGTCCAAGAAAGAGAACGTAATTCCCAATGCCAAGGCCATGGGACAAGAGCATTGCTTCATCGACAGTTTGCCCTAGTAGTAATTTATTGTAGGGATGCGCCTCTCGACCGCAAAGCCCGCAAGATGATCGCGCGTGGTACGCTTGAGAACGATCAACCTCTGGACGGGGCCGAGGTCGTGGCCGCTTCGAGGATCGCGCGGACGTCGAGGCCGTGCCGGAGGATTTTCCTGCGCACGCTGGCGTACGACATACCCATCGCCCGCGACATCGCCATACCCCGTCCTCTGAATTCCCGAATCAACATCACGAGATAGTCGCGTTCCAATTCCACCAGCGAGGGAAAATGGCTGTTATCCTGCCCGGCAGCGGACGTCACCGGCCGAAGAAGCGCTGCCCGCACAGTGGTCGCCCTCCCGGCCTCGTCGAACACGACGATTGCCTCCTCTCCAACCTCTTCCGAGGTGGCCAACGCCGCCGCCCGCTCCACGATGTTTCGCAGCTCCCTAGCGTTTGCCGGATATGAATGCAATAGGAGCTTACGCTCCGCCGCCTCTGAGAATCGCAACGAACGCCCGCCCTGCCATTCGGCATAGTGCTTCAGAAACCGACGCGCCAGCTTCAAGATGTCGCCCGCCCGAAGGCGCAACGGCGGTATGACGAGCCTGCCGACGTCCCAGGCGTGAAGCAACTCCTGACTGAAGCCCTTGCGCCCCAACAGCTCTTTAGCACTCAGCCGAGAACCCCCAATAATCCGGAGTGGCTGAGCCGCCTGGCTTCGATTCGCCAGCATCTCCCCAACCCAATCCTGGCCCTCCGACCCAAGGTTCTCGATGTCCTCGATGAACACCGTCCCGACGCCTCCCCATCCCCGCATCTCGGAGGGACCGACCAGGTTCGCCGGAATCTCCCGCAGCCGCTCCGCCCGAGCTATTGGATCGGCATCGTGAATCAGCCGTGCCAGCTCCGGCACCCCGGTACCCCTCTCGCCTTCGATCAACACGGGCGAACCGGGCGCATGCGCCAACCGCCCCGCCATCTCGATCACCTCACGCAACCCCGGCGAGTCCAGCAGCCAATACCCAGGAGTCTCACCAGCGACGCTCGCTGCGCGCCGGGCTTCAAGCGCTCGCGCGATGTCTGATTGTGACTGTGACCCAAGGTGGACTACCATGGCGTCTCCCATCGCTTCTCCAGGGTTGCTTGCACTTCGACGGAGTTTGCGATCTGCCTAGTTCCCGGCGTCCGGTGGCGGGCATGCACTGCCGTTACAGAACGGGTTCAGGCTCGACGTGAGTGGCGTTGGGCAGCAGTAGTTCTCCGGGCAGGTCGGGGACTCCTGGCAAGTCAGACCGCTATTGCAGTCACTCTCCCCTGGGAAGAGATCGGGGTTACAGCGATCCCCTTCTTTCCCCTGGTTGCACCCGCTGCCGAGGGCCAATGCCACCACTGCGACAATGACCAAAAGGATGCGCGATCCACTAGATTTCGCATTCACCGAGATCGTTCTCTTCATCATGACAATTCTCCAAATTCTGCCGCTTGATACTCAACTGCCACTGCTAGAAGCGGGTCAACATGGCGAAGATGATCCTGTCATCCGTTTTGGACAGGTCGGGGCGCCAACCGCCAGGAATAGTTGTGTTGACGTATCCATCCGGCGAGGTCACGCCCCCGTGGCCCGCAAAGTACGGGACGTCGGCCTGGCGGTGGTTGTACTCAATGTCGAATGTGACTAGCTGGCTGGGCATGTACTGAATGCCCATCTCGTAGTCGAATGCGTTGAACTTGGTGCCCGAGTTGAAGTCGAACCCCGCCGTGGGGGGCGAAACGCCAAGCGGCTGGACCAGAGCAGGGTTGGACGCATTGCCCGTCGGCGACAGAACAAGGTAGCGTCCCGGGTTGCTCATGAAGCCAGCGCCGATGTTCCACGCGAATTTCTCGCCAAACCAGACCCGATGGTAGGCCATCGCGCTGAGAAAGTGCTGCGTGCAAGGAGTGGCATTCGTGCAATTGAGCTCGGTGCCTGTGCCACCGAAACCGACGACGCCGTCTCCATGCTCGAAGCCAAAGTCCGCGGTCACGGAGAACGCCGCACGCGTGACTCCATACCTCGGCTTCGTCAGGTTTAGCCACCGCAGCAGGAAGCTGTTGTCCGAGTGAAACCGCATCCGTCCGGGAGCGTCTTGGGTGTCCCAACCAACGTAATCGTTGGTGATGAAGGACAGATATTCCACAGGGCGATAGAGGAGCACGCCCCCGAAGCCTGGCATCTCGTTGAACTTTCCATACGTCTGCCATCCGTTGATCAGCCAGAGTTCAACCTTCAACTTGTCAGTAGGGAAGATTTGAGCGCGAATTCCGTTGAAGAACCACGGGGTATTGTCTGAGGTAAACGACGGCAGATACATCCAGTTCTCGAAGTTGTCGTAGGAGAACAACCCCACGTAGGACATGAAGATTCCCGCGTCGACATTGATACCGTGCAAGACGTCCAAGTGATAGCCACCCCACGCCTCGCTGATGTAGCGAAGAGCAGTCTGTAAATCGAACTGGCCGCGGTTTGTGCTCGTGTCGTTCCGGGGCACCAGAGTCGACCGAACGCCATACTGTGTCATCAGCCGTGCTCGACCACCCTCCGCGTGAAAATCGCCCCCAAATCCAAGGAAGGCCAGAGTGAACTCATTGTTGCGCGAGAGCGCGGTAGACCCGACGACAGTGTTGTCAATCGGATTGTTCCTTGACGCCGTGTAGTTCACATCGACTAGGAGTGAGGGCGTGAAATACTTGGTGTCGAGCAGAGCCGTCTTCTGTCGGTTGTTCCCGTTCAACCAAGTAAAGTCACCAAAGGCAAACGGCTCGCTTGCCCCCTCGGGAACGCTGGGCGGGGCCAGCGTCTCCGCCGCCGAGGGCATCGGAGGTGACGTTTCCGCGATAGGCAGCGGAGGCATTGCGGCTTCTGCCAGCGGCGCTGTTGACGTGGTTGATGGGTCAGGGTTGGCTCGCGCCGCTCCCAGCAGGCTCAAAAGCACGGCCGGCGGCAGAATACAGCCAATCAATATTCGGGATCGCGTTGTCATTGGACACCACCATTCATTGCTACGTTGCCAATTGCGTTTGGAGATATTGGACTGAAGTGCACGCCAACGAAGGTAGCAGGGGGTGCAGTTAAAACTCCGTTAAAAACGGTTTGGCCCAGAGGCACCTGCTCACTTGTTATCGCCCGCGAAATAGCGGAGAGACACGTGCGAAACATTGGGCGAATGGGACGGTGCTGGTAAGCGCGCGTGCGCAGCCGGCGCGCCGACTCGGAGATTGCGTCGCGGCTCGCCGAGCGGGTGGATGGGTTGCGCGCGTCGTCGGCGGTTGTCTCAAGCGCCGGGCACCTCCCCAATCAGGCAGATAGAGGGAAGGCGTCAACCCCCTGAGATATTCAGTCGGTAGCCGAGGCCAGGTTCGTTAACCAGGAACTGCGGGCGCGACGGGTCGGACTCGAGTTTGCGGCGAAGCGCGTGCATGTAGACGCGGACGTAGCCGCGCTTGTGCTGGTATGCGGCGCCCCAGGTTTCCTTGAGGAGCGTGTCTGCAGAGACCATGCGGTCTGGATGCCGGGCCAGCGTCGCGAGTAGTTTGAACTCTGTGATAGAGAGAGGAACCTGGTGCTCACCGTGAAGCAGCCTGCGCGCTACGAAATCCAGCGTGTAGTCGCCAAACGAGACCGTGATTGCATCGCCGCCGGCCACCCGTGCATGACTTCGTAGTATGGCGCGCACACGCGCCACAAGCTCTGGCAGCGAGAAGGGTTTCATCAGGTAGTCGTCCGCCCCGGAGTCCAGTGCCCGTACTCTTTGCATGGCATCTCCGCGACCCGACACGATCATGATTGGAGCGGCGCTGTTGGCGCGGATTGTCGGGAGGAGCGCCAATCCATCGATGTCCGGGAGACCGAGATCGAGCAGCACAAGATCTGGATTCCTGGTTCGGACCTCAGTAATCGCGCATTGGCCTGTGCTGACGTCGATCGTATGATACCCCTCGTTCTGGAGTGCCATCTCGACTACATGGGCCAATCTGCGGTCGTCTTCGACGACGAGTATAACTGGTGCGATGGTCACTTGGATTCCTTGGCGCAGAGCCCTCGCTTCGCGCGAGGAACCGAGAGTTCCAGTCGACAGACTGCAAAGCAGGAACCAGTCGCGCATCAGCGCACGGACGGCTTGCGCTTCAAGGGCTATCCGCATGCTGCGGATGGCAGCGTTACCTCTAGCGATTGCGAATTGCACGACAGGATGGGCGGCGCCGTGCAAATTGCTGACTATTCAGAGGTGCGCAATCGGTAACCGAGTCCTGCTTCATTGATCAGGTATTGAGGACGAGTGGGATCGGATTCAAGTTTCTGGCGTAGCGAATGCATGTAGACGCGGACATATCCGCTCTTGCCGTAGTGGGCTGATCCCCATGCTTCCTTGAGTAGCGCACGAGTGGTGACCACCTCGTTGGGGTGCCGCGCCAACGTCGCGAGAAGCTTGAACTCGGTCGCCGAGAGGCGAACGTGATCCTCCCCGCGTACAAGCGTGCGGCCTTCCAAGTCTAGACGGTAGGCTCCGAAAGACACGATGGTACGAGGGGCATCGCCCACCTGGGCATGGCTGCGGATCGCGACCCGAATCCGAGCGAGGAGTTCGGGAACCGAAAACGGCTTCGTCAGGTAGTCGTTGGCTCCTGCGTCCAACGCTTTGACCTTGTCCGGGTCGCCTCCTCGTGCGGACACTACGATGATCGGGGCAGTGCTATGCACCCGGATCGCGGGCACGAGGTCCAATCCGTCGATATCGGGTAGACCGAGGTCGAGGAGGATGATGTCGGGATTTCTGGTCCGCACCTCCTCGATTGCTCGCTGGCCGGTGTTGGCGTCGACTACGCGGAAGCCTTCAGTTTCCAGCGTGGTCGAGAGCACGCGCAGAATCTTGCGATCATCCTCGACGACCAGTACGCACGGCCCTCCCGCTACCTCGCCCATGGCTGCATGCCTTCTTCGCTCGGCTCTTGCCCCAGCAGTCTTGGCGCTGTGCCAGTGATGGGCAGGGTGAACTGAACCGTGAGTCCACCGCCGGGTGTCTCGGTTGCCCAGATCTTGCCCCCATGCGCCTCGACGATGCCGCGCGCGAGGGTCAGCCCGAGTCCCAAGCCCTGACCGGCGGTGTTGTCGCTTCTGTAAAACTTGTCGAAGATGCGCCTGAGATCGTCGCTTGGTATGCCCCTGCCGCGGTCAATCACGGATACCAGTACGTCGCGGTCGCCTCGCGCCGCAATGTTGATTTCAGTGGGAAAGTCGGTACGTGAATAGGTGAGTGCATTGTCGATCAGGTTCATCAGCACCTGTTCGATCAGGATCGCATCGAGTTGTAATAGCGGCAGGTCGTTTGGCACATGAGCTCGCAGCTGCCGTCTTCCCGGCCCCGTCCGCTCGTCCACCCGTCGGAGCGCGCTGGCCACCACCTCCTCGAGACTTTCCCAGTCGCGATTTACGCTGAGCGCCCCGGATTGCAACCGCGTAAGGTCCAGTAGGCTCTTGAGTAGCTCACTCAGGCGTTCGGCCTCATCGTGAATCAGTCGGGCCATCTCGGCGCGGGCGGTGCCCTGCAATCGATCGCCGCGCTCGACGAGCGTGCTGGATGCCGACGTGATCACCGTGAGCGGCGTGCGCAGATCGTGGGAGACCGAACTTAGGACTGCATTGCGAATGCGCTCGGTCTCTGCTTCGATCTCCGCGACGTGCTTCTCTTGGGACAGCAACGCCCGTTCGATCGCCATGGCCAACTGCTGCGCCATTGACTCGATCAACGAGGACGGCCGGACCACCAACGGCGAGTCGCTCGCGCGCGAGCGAAGCGCCAGAACGCCGACACACCCGCGCGCGGCGACCAGTGGGACGTAGCAGGCAGCAGCCAGGGGCAGGTTCCTCGTCCCTTGACCGGCCGGTTCCAGGTGAGCGGCGGCCCAGTTCGCGACCTCGATGTCTTCGGTCTCCAGGGCCACGCGGCCGCCACTGGAAAAGGCACACTTGAACCCTTCCGCTCCATCGCGAATCAGAACGCGCGCCGATACCTCCGCGACGGCCGACTCGATTTGCCGCATGCCAGCGATGTTCAGACTATCCAGCGAATGGGCATCGGCTAGCTCCCTGACCAGCGAGTACAGCGATTCTGTCTGGCGCTCGCTCAGGCGCGCCGACCGCGCCTCTCTGCGGAGTCGTTCGTTGAGCGTGCTGACGAGCACAGCCACCGCCAACATCGCAATGTCTGTCAGTAAGTCCCGACTGCGGGTGATTTGAAGACTCCCATAGGGAGGCAGGAAGAAGTAGTCAAAACAGAGCGCACTGGCGATTGCTGCGAGGATGGCCGCCTGGTAGCCGAACCGCATTGACACGACAGCGATCACGAAGAGAAATGCGATAGGCACATTCGTGAGATCTGCGCGGCCGCCGAGCCACAGCCCCAAGACGGTGACTGCTGCAACTGCTCCGACGCCGGGCAGATCCCGCTTCAGCGCCTGGCTCATGCGCCACATTTTTCCGTCGCGCACGGTCTTGGTTCTGGTTATCGTCGTGCTCACTGTCGCGCTACCTCGACATTCAACAGTGTCGATGGGGCCAACCGTCTCCTTGTGCTTGCCGTCCGAACGGCGGACGAGGAGAAACCCGGGCTCAAGGAGATCTGGGCGAGATTGTCGTCAGATGGGCGGGCGCTGAGAGAAGTGCGCTGGATCGCGCTATGATCTCTCGCGCCACATCGTAATTGGGGCCTCTTACATACAGCGCGTACCCCGCATAGACCGCAGTTGCTCCGACTGTCGTTTTCGGAATCACGAACGGATCCAGCGCAGCCTGATCTCCGGCTAGGCGTCCTGAGTTCACGAGCGAAACATGGCAGCTGTTGACACGTTCGAGCCATGGTACAGAGATGCCTGGCGCGGCCCTCAGCCCTATGATCGCCCCCTCAGTGTGGCTAACCTTGGACTTTCCCACGAAGCTGTCTGCTGTGAGCGGCGCGACACTCACGATACCGTCACGGAATGCCAGCAAGCCCATCTCGCGCTCCTTTGGCGGCACCCCCGCACAGATATCATCGCCTATCGCTGCCTGTTGTGCGGCGGAGGGTGGTCCAGCCATCGCCGAGGCGAGAGCGCTGGCGCAGCTCACGCCTCCCATGGCGGCAACAACGACAATGGTAATAACGGAGCTTGTTCTTGCTACGGTAGTCATGATGAAACCTCCTGACTCAGGCCTCTCCCTGAGGCCGCACGGCAATGATTCGGCACTTCCGATTAAAAGGACGTTAAAAACGCGATGGTGGTGCAGTCGAGGCGGATGGCGGTCGGGGGAATCAGGGCGGTATTTCATGGTCTTGAAATGGCCCTCGGAGAACGGGTTGTCGTCGGAGACGCGGGGACGCGAATGGCTCTTGGTAGCGCCCAGGTCAGCCAGCAAAAAGGCCACCGGCTTTGAGATCATGGGCGAGCCACGGTCAGCATGCAGGGTGAGCTAGATCGGTGCCAGTCGAGACGACGAGCTTCGCTCACGCGTAGGCTGGTGACGTGGTCTACGCGACCGAAGGGTTTCTTGGCGTAGACGATCCACTTGGAGCTGGCCTGTTTCTGCATCAGATGATCGAAGTAGTCGGGCTCGGCGAAGTCCTTGAAGGACGCGAAGATGCCCTGCCTGGTCGAAGAAAGGCTGCTAGAAAGTCAGGGATTGACGTCTTTCTGACAACGACCTTGGCAGCATTGGATGTGTGCCGAGGTACGGACGTCGCTAGATTGTTCCCTTGGGAACAGTTGGTTTCTCCTCATATACGGGGAGTTTCCGACGGGTTAACTCTTCGCCCTGGGTGAGGACTTGGCTTGACAGCAGGGCGCCTGAGCCAAAGAGTTGATGGTGAAGAGTGACGCAACAACTGCACGCGGGTGACCGGGTTTCAGCACGTCGCCCGCAGGGAAGGACTAGACAATGGAGCTCAGCGCCAGAAACCAGCTCAAGGGAAAGATCACGGAGATCATTCGTGGTGCCGTGATGGGAGAGGTCATGGTTGATGTCGGCGGCCAGACGATGACGTCTTCCATCAGCCTGTCCTCGATCGATCACCTGGCGCTCAGGATCGGTGACGCGGTCTTTGTCGTCATCAAGGCCACCGACGTGATGATCGGGAAGTAGGACCGCGCTTGAACGTTTCATCGCATGCGGTCTGACGGAGAGTGATGGCAACGGAGAACTCTTGCGGCGCGGGCTCCAACTGCGGCGCGGGCGCGGCTCTTGGGTGCAGTTCTACGGGTGCGTTGCGCAGCTCAGGCGGTGGCAGTCATTCGCGCAGTCTTTGCCGCCGTCCAAAAATACAGCAACAAGCCGCTGTGCGGGTCGCCTGTGCGGTGGTCGGCCTTGTTCTCATCACGGCGGGGTTCTGCGGGTGGACCGCCTTGCTCGTTCAATCACACAGCGTGCAACCGGCCGCTCTCGCCCAGGCACAACCCCATGAGCATCGATAAGCTGACGGCTACTCCCATTGGCATCATTCACAGCCCATTTCTTCAACAGGAGGGCACGCCGATCCAGCCGTACAGTGCGAAGGGAGTGGAGGGGTCAGTGGAGGTGTATCCGCCCTACGCAGAAGGGCTGGCCGACCTGGAAGGGTTTGAACGCATCTGGCTGGTCTATTGGTTCGACCGGGCCTGTGCGCCGAAGTTGCGTGTTCTTCCCTACCGGGACACCCGAGAACATGGGGTGTTCGCCACGCGGGTCCCAGCCCGCATCAATCCCGTTGGCTTTTCGCCCGTGCGCCTGCTTGGCGTGGAAGGCGCGACCTTGCACGTGGCTGAGGTTGACATCCTTGATGGCACGCCGTTACTTGATATCAAGCCCTATGTCCCAGAATACGACGCCTACATCGGCTTGCGGGTTGGCTGGCTCGACGATCCCTCGATCGCGAGAGGGCCACTGAGGGCAGACGGGCGCTTTTCCAAAGAGTAGACGCGAAGACGGTGTGTTTGGTGCCCCGACACGCGACCTCGGCATGGGCCAAGGTGTGATTCACCCGGGCCCATGTGGCATCGGCCGCCGCAATCAGACTTACATCCTCTCAGGCGACCTTGGCCTGATCGCGCTGCCGATCGCCAATCGCCTGGTAGGGGAGCCCGCCGGCTCGAATGCGAATGGTCTCAGCCACCGGGTAGATGGAGATGTTGCCGTTGTCGACCTCACCGGCGTCAGCGGCGGCCATGATGGCATCCACAACCGGACCCACCATATCCTCCTCGACCATGATCTGGACTCGCATCATTGGTGCACAGTCGATGACATAGGACGAACCGCGATAGATTCTCAACCTACCGTCGGTGCCCCCACAATCCGTGATCTTCGACAGTGTTATGGCCTTGACCCCAACCTGCCGGAGCCGTTCCTTCACGTCCTCGAGCTTGAATGGCTTGATAGTGGCGTCGATGCATTTCATGGCGTGGCCTCCTAACAGTCAGCAAAGCAGACTGAAGTGGATTCGACAATGGGCCGAGGTGCGAGTTTCCGACGGATTTGCCGGGAAGCAACTGTCGCGAAACGTCTGAAACAATGGCGTGACAATGCGTTCGCAATCAGGAAGCCTGTGTCCCGCTGGACGCGGGCTAGGATGCCCGCCGCAATTTCTCCAGGTCGACGTGAAAACGCTCCACGCGCAGTCCCATGATCCGTTCCGAGATGCCTAGCTTGCGCGCCGCCTCGGCCATGTTGCCCCGAGCGCTTTTCAGCGCCTCCACGATCATCTCGCGCTCTACGCTGTCGAGGGTTGTGCGCAGCTTGCCTCGCATGGGCGTGTGGCTTGCCTCTGCGGTCTGCAAAGTCGGCGGCAAATGATGCCCGTGAATCACACCGTCGCTGGACAAGAGAACCGCGCGCTCAATCACGTTTTGCAGTTCGCGCACATTGCCAGGCCAGTGGTAGGCGACCATCATGTCAATCGCGGGCGTGGAAATGCGGCGCACGGGTTTGTTGGCCGCCTTGGCGAAACGCACGACAAAGTGGTCGGCCAGTTGCAGCACGTCGGTGCGGCGATCGCGTAGCGGCGGAACGTAAAGCGGAAACACGTTCAGCCGGTAGAAGAGATCCTCGCGAAACTGGCCTTGCTGTACTAGCTGTTCCAGGTCGCGATGGGTCGCGGCGATGATACGAACGTCGACGTGCAGCACTTCATTGCCGCCCAGACGCTCGAATTCCTTTTCCTGCAACACACGCAGCAGCTTTACCTGCGTGGTAAGCGGTAAATCGCCGATCTCGTCGAGAAAGAGCGTGCCTCCATTGGCCAGCTCGAAGCGTCCCTTGCGCCGCGCCACCGCACCGGTGAAGGCGCCGCGCTCGTGGCCAAAGAGTTCGCTCTCCACCACGCCGTCGGGAAGGGCGCCGCAGTTCACCCGCACAAACGGCTTGTCAGCGCGCGGGCTGTTGTAGTGGATGCATTGTGCGACCAGTTCTTTGCCCACTCCGCTCTCGCCTCGAATCAAGGCGGTAGTCGGGCTGCCCGCGACTTGTGCGATCTCGGCGAGCACGCGGGCCATGGCGGCCGAGTTGCCGATGATATTGGCCGGTCGAAAGCGTTGGGCTAGTTCGCTCTGCAGACGTGCGTTTTCGCGCTCGAGGAACTCGTATTGCTCGCGCGCGGCCTGCCGCATACGCACCGCTTGCGCAAGCATGGACGCGATGATGGTGAGCAAACGGACGTCCTCGTCGAGCGAGACCTGGTCGTGCGACAGCCTGTCCACGCTGAGCGCGCCCACGACCTCTTTGCCGTTGATGATGGGCACGCAAATGAAGGAAACTTTTCCACTCTCAGTGGTGCGGCTGCGCCGGCGGGCGCGGGTGCGATCGAGGAACAGCGGCTCCTCGACCACGTCGGGCACGATGGCGGGCTCTCCGGTCGCGATGACTTTGCCGGTGATTCCCTCGCCGAGGGCATAGCGGCCACGCTCCATCTCGTGCGGGCTGAGCCCGAAGGCATCTTCGATAACTATGGCGCCAGTAGCACGATTCAGGATCGTGATGGTTCCGCGCAGCATGCCCATGCGAGCGGCTATCCTTTGCAGGACAGGCCCGGTGACCTGGTCGAGCGCCACCGCTCGCGTGATGGCTTCGCTCACTTCCAGAAGGAGATCGAGGTCCTGCCTGCCAGGCGGATGGGGATTTTCTACTAAGTGATGCATCTTCAATCGTGCTGTTGAGGACAGAGGGATGCCCTAAGTTTACCACGGCTAGCGACTAGTCGTACAAGGACGACCGGGTTTCCGCAATCGCACCTAGTTAAAGAGGCGCGAAACGCTGCATGTCACTTTCTTTCGCAGGCGATTGGCCCAGATTGAGCCCGCCACTGCGCCTACCTGCATGACAATGAAAGCCGTCGCGGCCGGCGCTAGATCGGGAGCTGCGGCACGGTAAACCATCCAGCAGACGAAACCTATTGCCAACTCCAGTGCTATGAAAGTCCTCTTGTACGGGTACCACATCTGCCACTGCTCCTGTTTTGCATTTGCACGCCGAATTGGCCCCCGCCTTGATCCACTAGATTGCGTCCTTGCCGCGCTCGCCGGTGCGAATACGGACCACGTCTCCCACGGGAATGACAAAGATCTTCCCGTCGCCGATCTGTCCCGTGCGTGCGGCCGCGATGATCGCGTCCACAACCGGCCCCACCTGCTCGTTTGCGACCACACACTGAATGCGGACCTTCGGCACGAAGTCGGCCACGTAGGCGGAGCCCCGGTAGACTTCGTTCTTGCCACCGGTGCGTCCGAATCCCCTTACCTCGGAAACCGTCATGCCGCGCACGCCTGCTTCAAACAGGCGGTCCTTCACATCGTCGAGCTTAAACGGTTTGATGATGGCCTCGATCTTCTTCATGATTCATCCTTTGTCAGCGAAACCACCGCCGCAGATGATTGGCGAGTCCCCCAGCCGGCTCCACCTTCGCAGGCGCCTGGGTGACGCGCACCATGGCCGCGGTCACGTTGTCAAGCGCCCCGATGCTGTTGGCCGCGTCGACAAGGGCGCGACATCCGCTGGGGGCATCCAGCGTTTCGACAATGCGCGGAAACTCGGTTTCGTCTAGCGCATTGTACAGGCCGTCGCTGCACACGATGAGCACGTCATCTTGGACCAGCTCGCGCGTGATGCGGTCGACGCCGACGATGAGCTCGCGTCCCACGCTGCGGGTGAGCACGCAGCGATCCGGATGGTTGCGCAGCCGTTCTTTGCTCATACGGCCCAGGCTGGCTCGCTCGGCGGCCAAGGTATGGTCTTTGGTAAGCTGCAGAACCTGTCCCTCGCGAATTAGGTACAAGCGGCTATCGCCGACATGGGCGGCCAGTGCCTCGCCGCGATCGAGCACGAGCGCAGTAAGGGTGGTGCACATGCGGCGCAACTGCGGCACCACCACCGCGGTATCGTAGATTTCGATGTTGGCCTGCTGGACCGCGCGCACCAGCCGTTTCATGGTCCCGACGCCCGACCCCTGCTCCTTGAAGGAGCGTACCAGCACCTCAGTGGCGCGCTGGCTGGCGACCTCGCCGCCGTCGTAGCTGGACACACCGTCGGCTACCGCCACCAGACCGCACTGGTCGCTTTCACGATGGGTAACACAAGAGTCTTCATTGTCGCCGCGTTCAGTTCCCGGATGGCTGAGCGCCGCCATGTCAAAAGTAAAGGCGGCTGTTGCTGGCCGCGGCGAATCGCCCAAAGCAGGGGAGGGCCGTCCTTCTTGGGTAGCGTCTTCATTTGCTTCCTTGGTGAGCGACATGCAAACTTTCTCGACGTGAGCCGGGCGCCGCCCCCGAGGGAGGGGGCGACGCCCGCGCTCACTGTCTTCTACGCTGGCACCTGCCCCGCCCCGACCACCGGCTTATCCACCATCACCGCGCGAGACTTGGCCTTGCTGTTGCGCAGGAAGTACACCGCCCCGTACACGCCCCACACGGCGCAAGCGCCGAGTGCAATATACGGCTCCTTTATGCTCATGCCCGCCACCATGAACGGTCCCACCAAGTAGAACAGCATGCAAATCAGGTTGGCCACCAGGCCGAACAGCGGGATGAACAGGTGCTTGAACCCGTTGAACGCCTTGTGCTCACGGAAGGCGACCATCGCCACGATACAGGTCATCATGTACAGCATGAAAGTGCCGAAGTTGCTGACCAGGGTCACGATGACCAGCGAATTGGGCAGTTTGGCGTAGGTCTCCGGGCTGAACACGCCAAAGGCATACCAGAGGTTCTGGAACTTCGGCTCCAGTGCAGACGGAGTGGTGCCGCCAAGATACAGCACCACAGTGACGATGCCAATCACCGCCGAGATTGCTGCCAACGTCCAGATCGACCGGTGCGGCGTGAGGGTCTTGCCGTGCAACATTCCGAAGTGCGAGGGCATCTCCTCGTCGCGGCCCATGGCGTAGGTCACGCGCGCCCCGGTGTTGAGGCAGGAGAGTGTGGTGCCAATGAGCGCCAGGAACACAGTCAGCGCCTGCACCAACATGAAGGCGCGGCCGGCTTGGTAACTGCCAAAAAGCCAGGTGCCCACAATCACCATCATATCACCCAGTGGAGCCCCAGACCCGGCCGCATTGGTCATTGTGTAGCCCTGATTGAGAAAGTAATTGGCTGCGAAGTACTCGATCAAATAGCAGAAGATTCCTTGGATGCCGAGCGAAAGCAGCACGGCCCGCGGAATGTCGCGCTTGGCGTTGCGCGCCTCCTCACCCATCGAAGTGACCGACTCGAACCCGACCAAGATGAGAATGGCGATGCAGGCCTGAATGACGATAAGCGAGAAACCATGCGGCGCCGGCACCGAGGAAGCCCGGTCGTGGAACTTGAAGTGCGGGGTCAGGGTGGTGGGATGGTCGGCATCGATCGGCTCCATCTTCATGGCCTCGCTGGCGGCGTAGGTGATGGTGAACGGTACCGGCTTGCCGTCTTTCATCTCGGGCACCGGCATGCCGTCGTCGTCCATTTTGGGCGCGGTCATCGGCTGACCGGTGGGATCCAATTTGGGCTTGCCATCCTCTAGTACAGGCTCCTGCACGACGTTGTAGTCCACCGGTATTCCATTCACTAGCTGGAAGGCACGCGAGCCCTCGCCGTGGTGAACGCGGTACGAGATAGCCATCACGGAGAACACCAGCAAGGCGGTGATCTGAACGATATTGATCAGCACGTTCACGCCTGTGGTGCCTGTGACGCCCCGGAACGCGATGTAGGCCACGCCAAAGGCAAAGCCCACACAGAAGAGAATCATGAATAGGGGGCTGTTGATTGACCCACTGAAGGTATTGGGGAAGAACTGGTTGAGTAGATAGCCGCTAAGAATGGCCGTCACGCCCACCATGCAGCCCGGATACACCCAGTAGTAGAGGTGACTCGCCCACCC
>PMJE01000216.1 GCA_003157315.1 Myxococcales bacterium
GAGAAGCGGGATTCCAGGGTGATGCGGGCGGCGCGCACCAGTTCGGATACCGCGAAGATGCGCGTGTCTTGGGATTCCTCGACCGGCGGGCTGTGCGCCGGCGCTTCGCGGTTCGCCGGGGGAAGCGAACCTGCCGGCGCGTNNCGCGATGGTGCGCCGCCGGCAAAGTCGGCGGGCTCCCCACGCGACTCGGTCCCGGTGTCCCGGCAAGCTGGGTGACGGTCGGTGGCGGCTGTCCTGCCAGTCGGCTGTCGAACGAAAGCTGGCCCGATTGCTTTTCCGGCGCGGGCTTGGCGGCCGCATCCGGCTTGCCCCGGCGGGTACTCACCGCACGCTCCGCGCAGCCGCTCGCTCGTAGTCGGCAGCATTGGTGCGCAAGGCTTCCAGATCCGCGCTGGCCGCCCGTTTGAGCGTTTCTGCCTCACCCGCCAGGCCGGCAAAGCCCCAGCCAAACGCTGTCTTGCTGGTCTTGCGAAAAAGCAGACGACCAGCGGGCCACAGGATTTCAGCCTCGCCGCCCGTTGCATCTTCCACCGGCGGGCGATCGCCCGCTGCCGCAAGCTGCGCGGCCAAGGCTGGCCATATATCGGCGGCCAGCGATTTGGCGAACAGCGCGGTCGCGTTTTCGCTGTTGGCCGCGGGTGCGAAGCGTCGGATCATGCGCTCGCGCTGCTGTCCCTCGGGAACGTTGCTGAGCGTGATGTCGTACGACTCGCGCCCGGCGCGCAGGATGGTCATCCACGACCACTGCGTGGCCAGATCCAGCGCGCCCCAGAGCCGGGTCGGATCCCGCGCTGCTACGGCTGCGGCCAGCCGTGCCTTGGCTTCGGCCGGTGTCTTGCACCCGCGCTGCCAGCAGGACGAAAGCAGAAGCAAGGGCAGCGCCAGCAGGAGCGCCGTGAGGACGATACTGAAGGGGGATCGAGTTTTCACCAGGCGTGACCGTTCAATCGAGTGGTTTTTGCAGGCCAAGCTAATGCCAGCCGGGCCTGCGCGCAACCGTGCTCCACGAGATGCGGCACTTTCTCCCACTGCCGAGAGGCAGGCTCAGGGTGCCGGGTGGGGGCCGTCCTGGGTGTAGTGGAAGTAGTCGAAATCTGCGACGCCGCCCGCGGCGGCCGTACTCAGGTTGTAACTGAACAGGCCGAACTTGATGCCCTCAAACCAAGTGCGGCCTACGGTTGCGCTTCCACCGAGCGAGGTGAAGCTCACGCCATCGGTCGAGTAGGCGAACGAGATCTGCGAAGACGCGCTCATGCTGGCCTTGAGGTACACCGTCGTGTCCGTGAGCGTGGGCCCGGTTGCGTAGCTGCCGTTGACGTTGGCGCGCACGACGCTCTTGCCAGCGGTACCGACCACGCCGACCCAACCGTAGCTTTGCCCGAACAGCGTGATTCCCGCTCGCTGACCGTCGACGATTCCGGTGGTGTCCAGCTTGGTCACGGCGGATGCCACCTTGCCCATGGCCAGTTGTACCAGGGTGTTGTACGCAAAAATGATGCTGTCCTCGACAAACGGTACGCTGCCTGATGCCGCGCTGGTTCCACTCTTGTTGGCGAGCGGCTGCGCCGAAAGACGTAGCCAACCGGCCCGCGCGGTCAGCGACCATTTCGTGTCGTCGGGATTGTGGTTCCACAGCCATTGCACGCCAAGCGCGCTGCCGTCGAATTCGTCGGAGCTGGCTGGAACCGCGATGGGGAAGGTTGCGCCGACGTCGGGTTTCTTGGGTTGCGCCACCGGCTCGCCGATTCCGTTGCCGTCCAGGTCGACGCCGATTTTGGGCCAGTCATCGGTACCCCACTGCGCCGGTTCAAGATGCGCGATGCGGCCCCAGCCGCCGTTCTGCTGGAAGTGGTAGAACCATGATTGTCCGTTGGGCAGATCGATCCACGATCCCTGGTGCGGACCATTGGTGTTGGTGCTGCCCTGCTCGAGAATAGTCTTGCTTTGGTAGGGGCCGAGTATGGCGGACGACCGGAACACCACCTGATAGCCGTTGTCGATCCCTCCTTCGGGCGCGAAGATGTAGTAGTAGCCGTTGCGCTTTCCCAGCTTCGGTCCTTCCAGGGTCGAGCCGTTCGCCACGGTCGTCGTCGTGCCGAGCAACTGCTTTCCGTCCCAGCTCATCTGTTGAACGATGAGCGGTCCGGCCCCGGTTTGGCTTCTGATGAGGTATGCCTTTTCCCCATTGGGGCCGTCGCCACCTGCGTTGGCCACGTCGTCCCAGAACGGGCAAGGATCTTCCCAGCCGGCAACTGCCTTCACGACAAACCAGGGATCCCACGGCCCGGCAGCGTCGGCAGTCGACGTCATGATCAGCCCCTCGGTTGGGGTGGTAACGTAGACCCAGAAGCGGCCGTCGTGAAAGCGGATGGCCGGCGCCCAGGTTCCGTCCTGGTAGGCCTGCCCAGGAGTGTTGTAGCGCGGGTCGATGTCCAGTCGGCGGTAGATGCGGGTGAGCAGAGTCCAATTCACCCCGTCACTGGAATGCAAGACAGGCATTCCCATGAAGTGGTGCGAGGCCGCGATCATGTAGAAGTCGCTGCCAACCAGAATGACGTCAAGGTTGTTGTAGTCGGACCACAGCATGGGGTTCTTGAAGGTGCCGTCGCCCTGATCGCCCCAGGCTCCGGGAACCAGGACTGGGGAAACCGAGGTCGATCCTCCAGCTCCAGCGGCGCCGCCTGAGCTGGTCGCACCGCCACTAGGTGAACCGCCACTGGCGCTCGATGCGCCGCTGCCCGAAGCGCCGCCATTCGCGCTGGATGCGCTGCCGCCCGAAGCGCCGCCATTCGCGCTGGATACGCTGCCGCCGAAAGCGCCGCCATACGCGCTCGAT
>PMJE01000475.1 GCA_003157315.1 Myxococcales bacterium
GCGGCCGCCCTGCGCGCTTTTGCCGAGGGCCGCGATCTCGGCCCAGCCACCGACGCGGCAATGACCGCGGCCAACCAGGCGATCGCCACGCTAGAGAACACCGGCGATGCGACGCCAGCGGATCGTCAGGCCCGGTTCCGCGCTCTGCGTGAACTGGACGCCGGACTCTTGCAGACTTCCACCCTGTCCGATCTGATCACGGTGCGCAGTCGCGAGGATCNNCTTTCGTCAACTGCGGACCTTGCTTCATCTCGTGGATGCGGAATTCGGCGCCACCGACGAGCCGTCGATTCCCGTGCGCAGCCGTTGCACGCACACTTTCCGCGTGCTGTGTGAGCGGGTGCGCGGCGACACGGTGACCCCCCTGCGCCGGCTGACCTGTGCAACCCTGGCCCGTGCTGCGGACGCGGTGGTGCGCGAGCAGGTGCACGAGCTGTCCGATGCTTTCATTGCCGTGTGCTGGAGCGTGCAGAGCGCCTTTGACCTGCGCTGTCTGGCTGAGGCGTGCAGGGCACCGGAGTTCAGGGAGCTGTTCGCGGCGATGGCCGAAGTGGCACTCCTGGTGGGGGAGCGCAGCGGCCGCCACGCGGACGAGCAGGCTCTGGTGGAGAGCCTGCGTGGGGTCGCGGAGGCATTGCCGCCGGGCAGTTCAGCGCGGGTCGAGGGTCTGCGCCGTAGTCTGCTCGGCATCACGCGCGCGCTTGAAGCCTTTGCCGAGGCACAGTGTGTTTCCGACTTGCGTCGTGGCGATGACGGCACCGCGATCGACCGGCTGGCCGGCGCCATCACCTACGCCGCTCGCCTCATCGCCGGCGCCACCCGGCGTACCGGTCTGCGCGAGGGCTTCTTCCCCTCGTCATCGACGCGTGGCTTGCGCAAGCTGGATGCCTGGGTTGAACGCGCCTTGCTGGAGAAGGACGAGGGCATGGAGGCTGCTACTACCGTGGCAGCCGAGGCCGTGCGCCAGGATCTGCCACCACTCTTCGCCGAAGTGGTCGGCCGCGTGCTCCTGCGCATTGGACGCCTGCCCCGCGACTTGTCGGCCTCGGGCGAGATAGCCCGGGTGGTGCGGGTAGGGCGCCAGCTCCCACTCCCGCCCTGGCTGCCGCCTAGCCGCACTCTCGGTGGTTTCTACGTCCTGCGGCCTATCGGTACGGGCGCCGGCGGATCGGTTTTCGTCGCCCGCCGGGCCGAGGAACGCCACGAAGAATCTGCGGAGACGTTCGCGCTCAAGGTACCCGCCTACAACGGCGCTGTGGCTCACACCCTGTCCGAAGAGGAGTTCCTGCGTCTTTTCCGCGAAGAGGCAGGCGCGCTTCTCACCTTGCCCGGTCACAAGAATCTGGCCGGGTTCGTCACCTTTGATGCCGGCGCCAAGCCCAAGCCCATCCTGGTGATGGAGCTGGTGCAGGGACCCACGCTGGAACGTCTGCTCGACAAGCGAGCCATGTCCATGCCCATTGCCTTGGATATTCTCGACGGATTGGCGGCTGGTCTAGAGGCGATGCATGGCGCGGGCATTGGCCACCTGGATGTGAAACCGTCCAATGTGATCTTGCGCTACCCGGACGAGATCGGCACACAGACACGCAGCCGGAAAGCCCCCAGCATCGTGCCCGTGCTA
Source organism: Myxococcales bacterium (assembly GCA_003157315.1). The sequence goes on from PMJE01000475.1 coordinate 1,625, forward strand.
GTGGACTTCGGATTGGCTGGTCGCAAAGTGCGTCCCGGCTGCGGCAGTCCCTACTATGGAGCGCCCGAGGTTTGGGACATCGCGAGCTTTGGCGATCGCACGGACCCACGGGCAACCGACATGTACTCATTTTCCTGTCTGGCCTACGAAATGCTGACCGGCACCACCCTCTTCAGTGGGGACGCATTGCCCGCGATCATTGCTGCGCACCTGATTCACGAGGAAGGCCCCGAGTCGCTGCTCTGGCTGCACAAACACAGTCAGGCGGCAGCCCTTGCCGACCTTCTGGCCATGGGCTTGCGCCGCAATCCGCGCAAGCGCATCGGACTGTCGGATTTTCGGATCGCACTCAGCGACATGGGACATGCTCGCCTGCGCGGCTTGAGCTGGCCGCTGCGGAACTAAGTTCCCATCTAACCAGAAATATCTTTCGACAACGCCAATACGCGACTGACTACGGCACGCGTGCCCGCACACTTGGGAACGAAGTCATCGGCGCCCGTGGCATGCAAGCAGCTCTGCAGCTCAGTGTCCGAACGCGCGGAAACCAGAACGATCCCGATTCGCCGGCCCTGCATGGCGGCGCGAAAGCGGTCGCACAGTTCGGACACATCAAAAGCGGGCATGTGCACGTCAGTCACCAGGATGCTCGGTCCGAAGCTTGCGCACAGATCAAGCACCTCGCCGAGTGCGGTGGCGGTGCGAACCTCGAATCCGTTGCGCGCGAACACGTGCGAAAGAGCCTGCGCGGCAAATGGGCTGGTGTCGACCACAAGCACGCGGCAAGCATGACCTTCGATACCCTGCTCTAGCCCAGCTTGTTTGGTCCAACGTGCCTCCTCAGAGTCCAGCCCTTCGCGCATGGCGCGGACGGCCGCCGCGCACGCAATCCGAGCCTCAGCCGTATCTTGAGCCCCCAGACGTCGTGCCGCTGACTCTGCCTCCCGGGCCAATTGCGCAATCTGGGGCAGGTCCAGCATCGCGGCCTCGCCCCAAATCAGGTGGATGTCCATGCCCAGCGCCCTGCCGTCCGCGTGCTCCGGGGAATCAATGACCTTCTGCGCTCTTTCGAGTCTCCTCTTGGATGAGGCAATGAACCTAGCGAGAAACTCCTTGTTTGCGCTGGTCGACATTGAATCCGTGATCTCCAATACCAAGCAAATGTCATGCACAACTTGGCATTCAGCGATATCGAGCGGTTAGAACAGAATGCGCGCACTGTGGCATGGAAAAAATGGTCGAAAAATGGCAACTTCCGAACTCAAGTATCCGGGCGGCCGGCGCGGGACGGCTGCTAGCTCGCTGCGCAATGTCAATTATGTGACGCTCTTTTCGCCAAGCACCGGCACAAATTTGACACCCCTGCAGGGGTGACTCGGAATCGAGGGAGCTGCCATGAACGACACAGACCCGAACCGAATCATCGATTTTCACGCGCACGCCTTCCCAGACGGCCTGGCCGAGCGGGCCATCGCGCACCTGGAGAAAGAGGGCAGCGCAAAGGCTTTTCTCGACGGGAAGGTTTCCTCCCTGCTGGCTTCCATGGACAGTTCAGGCATCGGGTGTGCGGTGGTGTGCTCCATCGCGACCAAGCCGGACCAGTTCGCACCCATCCTCAACTGGTCCCGCCAGATCGCCTCGCACAGGATTGTCCCGCTTCCCTCGATTCACCCCAAGGGACCGGATCCGGTGGGCAAGGCGCAGTTGGTGGCGCAAGCGGGTCTGCGAGGCATCAAGCTGCACCCCTACTACCAGGACTTCGAACTCGACGACCCGGCACTTTTCCACTTCTTCCGCGTGCTGGAGCAGATGGGCTTGCTGGTCGTCTGTCACACTGGGTTTGACTTCGCTTTTCCCCGCGATCGCAAGGCCGATCCGCTGCGCATCGTCCGTCTGCTCGACAAGGTTCCCAGCCTGAAATTCGTGGCGACGCACATCGGTGCCTGGGAGGACTGGGACGAGGTCGAGCGCCACCTCCTCGGCAAGCCAGTCTACATGGAGATCTCCATGTCCTTGGAACTTCTCGGCCCTACGCGCGGGCGGGAGTTCCTCACAGCACACCCGGCGGACCGCATCCTATTTGGCACCGACTCGCCTTGGACCAGCCAGGCCGAAACCCTCCGCCTGGCTCGAGCGCTGGGTTTAGGGCCGGAACGCGAGCGCCGTCTCCTCTGGGAGAACGCACTGGCTCTGCTCGGTTCGCAGCCATAGCAAACCTGGGCGGCGGTACAGACTGCTGGAATCCCCCATCCTATCTTGCCATAATGCGGGCCGCGACAGCCGCTGTCAGGGGTGATAGAAGACGATCGAGATGGTCCCCTTGCAGCGGATGGGGGGTATATTCAGCCATTGGAGATCACCGTGAACTCAACCGTCAAACTCGTTCTGGTGTCCGGACTAGTCCTGACCACGTTGGCCGGCTGTGCTTCCAGTCCACCCCCACCACCGGCGCCGGCACCGGTCTATGCTCCGCCGCCTCCGCCCCCACCGCCCCCACCGCCAGCCAAGAAGGTGAAGCTCGTCCTGCTGCCAGCCGAGAAGTTTCTGCTGCCAAATGCGGCCAAGGCACTCAACGAGAAGCTGGCCAAGGCATTGGTGCCTGGTGTGGACGAGCGAACAGTCGCCGCGATCAGCATGGAGACGGCGCAGGGGCAGGCTGAGTGTGCCAAGGCCGATGATGCGTGCTACGGCAAGGTGGCCAAGTTGTTGGGTGGCGACCGTCTGCTGTGGGCTGAGATGGAGCGTGCCGGTAAGGGCAAGAAGAAGGGGCCGGTCAAGATCCTCGTCCTGCTCTTCGACGCTGAGAAGGGCACGCTAGTCGGTCGCGCCGAAGAGCACCTCAGGAGCGATGTGGTCGACGACTCGCTGGATCGGCTGATCGACAAGGCTCTCTCCAATAGCGAGCCGACCGCGCCGCCACCACCGCCACCGCCATCAAGGCCACCAGAGCGCCACGCGATTGCGCCTGAAAGGCACCGTACAACAGCACGCATACCGGCAAGATCACCAGAACAAAGTTCCAGAACGTCTTTTTCGGACGCCAGAAGATGAACATCAACGGAACCACGCAAACAAGCAACTGGCCAAAGTCATTCGGGTCGTTGATGAGTCCTAATCCTCTCAGCCGGTAAAACGACTCCCCCGCGTCGTTGTTCATCACAAGAACATAAGGGTGCTCGATGTTCCACTGATTCTCATCGATGCCCTCCGTGGCTCCTGGCTGAGAAGGGCCGCTTTTTAATACCCCATAACGCAGATCGATGTATCCGTGCGCAATCACATACAGGCAAACAAACAACAGAATAAGTACAATTCCCTGTAACTTCTTCTTCGAGTTGCAATGCAGGCACACTAGAAAATATGCAATTGCACAGGGAGTTATTGCCGAAAAAGCCTTTATGGCTCCTCCGCCCCAGCGCATTCCGATTAGCACCGACATAAATCCTGCAACAAACAACCCTATCGAGGCCAGAGACTGCGGGGTTTTGAAAATGAGTGATTTCTTCAGCGCAGGCAAAGAGACAAGACAAACCAGAGCCGCAAGAATCAGTTCAATGCGAGCGACAGCCAGCGGCCCGAATAATACGCTCGGCGTGAGGTAGTACGTTACGAAATAAAGAATGCTAAAAATAAATCCCATTGCGCGGTTGGCTGAGCAACAGTGCTCACTTGAGCAGAATACTCCTGACGGCTTTACTCATCCAGAAAAATATGTGGCCCAAATTAACGAAGACAGCTAGTCAAAACGTTTCAATCGACAACGCAACTTTCCCGGTGCCGATCACCACGGCAACTTCCTGTTTCTGAAAATTGCGATATGATTAAGATAGATCAGCAAAGCAATATGGATATTTCACTTCCGTTCAACCCACAGCAATATCGCCATGATACCGCGGGCGTAACGCCTTCCAACATTCATTTCGCGAAGCGTATTTACGCATTACTCGTCGTCCTTGTCGTTGTAAGCCTCCCTTACTTACGCATGACGAATGCCTATTTCCTCGGTTATGACGATTTCAAGGAAGTCCACAGGGCGGCTTTCGAAGATACTCCGCAGCCCGCGAGAATATTTACAACCGGGCACTTCGGGCAAGCCAAATATCGGCCGTTGAACCGCGCCATTAACTTTATTTCTTATCGTTTTGGTTGCGGAAATCCCCTGGACTTCAGAGCTAGAAACCTCTTCTTTCACCTGTTGAACTGCTCCGTATTATTCAGCATTGGCATGCTTCTCTTCGATTCGATCTTCATAAGTGCGCTCGGGGCTGTTTTATTTGGATTGAATCCATTAGTCCATCAGGCAGTTGCCGGCGCTGTAATGACGAACACGGCAGCGGCTTCAATGGCGCTGTTTGCGGTCTTTCTAGGCATATTGTCCTGCCGGGAAACTAAGCATGAACTCCGATGGCTCGTGCTGGCGATAACTGCCGCATGGATCGGTGTTCTTATCTACGAATCGGATGTAGCCGTCCTCGGAATTATATTCTTATACTTCGCGCTGAACTCTTCGTTCTTGTATTACTTGCGAACCTGGAAGTTATGGGTGTGGGCGTATTTACTGCTTTCCACGTTAGTAATAGCTTCGATGTTTTGGATGCGCGCAATGATAATAATTGGAGCGCAACAACCCGTTGCCTCGCTTGCTGCAATTGCAAAGAACGCAGCAATGTACAGCCTTGCTCTCCTGCTTCCCGTTGACCCGTTGCTTGCCAACCAATGGCTCGGTACGCCGCTTGTCTCTGAAGTTCATCTCGATAATACGATTATAATAATTGCTACCTGTAGTGTGTGCCTCATTGCTGCCGTCATATTCGTCTATCGACGCCCGATTAGAAGGTATCTCTCTTCTTTGCGCTTGATGCCCTGTGCATTCCTTTTGGGTGCGGCTTGTTTATCTCTTCTTCCGTTGCTGGTGTTTAACGATCATCCCTCTGAAACCTATTTGTACTTGCCCACGACGTTTGCCATGTTGTTATTGGCTTACCTTTTCTCGAATTTGCGGCGTTTTAATCCCACAGCTTCTTACGTGGTGATAGCCTTGCTGCTTACATCGTTTAGTGGCGCCACATGGGGACGCAGCCAACGCGTAGTTTGCTCCGCCGCTATCGCGCATCGCATTCTATCTGAGCTGCCAACCAATAAGTGGAAGCAAGGTGAATGGCGCATTCGGCTGGCTAACGTTTCGGGGATGACACTCCCGCATCGTTACGGACTTTACACCTACCGCGGATTGGACACGATCGGCACTGGAGATGGCATCGGATCCATCCAGTGCGCTCTGCAGCTTCAAACCGGCAATGAGCGTGGTGTTGTTGTCGATGTGCTATCGGCAGCACAGATGCCACAAATATGTACTCCCGCCTCGGCTATAAAAGAGCCGTGTTACTGGGTGTACCCCAACGGACGCGTGGAACAATTCCTGGGTGTATTAAGGGCGGAGTAGTGGCCGGATAATCGATAAACATGAAGTTGTTTATTTATGGTGGACGCGGTAGGAATCGAATTGTCAATCTAACGTATTTTCAACAACATGCAGGTCAGCGGATGACACCTTAGACCATGCAAAGCAGCCTAAAACCGATAAACAGAGCGCGGATGGAGCGCGTTTTCGCTGCCTCTGTGTTGTAGGTTCCCGCCTAAAATGACTCCGCTCTCGCAATGACAAACGGGCAGATAATGGATATAGGAAATCAACTCGGAGCGCACGTACAGTTGTTTCCGCAGAGGTTTGAAGAATCTCCCTACGCTCAAGGTGCCTGAAGAGTTCTGACGGGCTGGAGAAACCCCGTTTACCCGCGCATAGCGAGTGGGGGCGTGGTGAAAGAGAGTCCCCGGTCGCAAAGGCGAGAGCCGGTCACACACCTTCCCGGTTAGAATCATTCAGTGCGAGATCGGTACGCATATAGTGGCCGGCCTTATGGTTCGCAGAGAAGAGGGAAAGGTTTTCCAATGAGCGAGATGGC
>PMJE01000250.1 GCA_003157315.1 Myxococcales bacterium
GTAGATCATTCGTAAACCTCCTGTTGGAGGCTCTGTCTACTACATCCCCAATCTGCCGGGAAGGGCGCTCCACAATCCCGTGATAGCCGCAGGAGGTCGTGGACGTGGTCGTGGACGTGGTCATGGTCATGGCCGTGGAAAGTGATGGTTTTCGTTTTCTATCAATTCAATCTGCCGCCGGTGTTCTTCAATCAGCCGGAACTAGCCCGCGTCTATCAAACGCCTCACGCGGCCCACGCGGCCGCCCTGGAACGCGACCACGTGGCCGCCTTCACGCACAAGCGCGCCGCCATCGAGCGTCTCGACGACGCCCTCAACCGCCACGACGCGACCTCCATCGCGGTGGCCGAGCGCGCCGTGCGCGAGAGCGAGGCAAGCTTTGCCTCGATTCGCGGCGAAATGAAACAAGTCGTGGCCGCGGCTGTGCCGCACGCGAATACCAAGGACGCGGACTATGTCTTCNNCGCGGACTGTGCAAGAATGCCAGCGACGCGCACTACGTCCGCGCCGCGCGCTGGTTCACCGCGGCCTGGGGAATTCTGGCCCTGCTCTTCGCCATTTTCGCGTCGCTGCTCGACAATCTCATCCAGGCGGTCAACATCCTCGGCTCCCTCTTCTACGGTACCGTGCTGGGCATTTTCACCGTGGCGTTCTTCCTGCGCCGGGTGCAGGGAACCGCGGTGTTCGTCGCCGCTTTGCTTTCGGAAGCCCTGGTCATCGTCCTCTTCCTGAGAACCAACGTCGGCTTCCTTTGGTACAACATCATCGGATGCGCAGCCGTTGTGCTGATTTCCGCAACCGCCAGCGCGTTTCTGCCGAAGGCACGGGGGGCGGCGACGCTCGGGAAGCTGGAAGGGATGTGAGGTTCGACGTCGGATTCTGTCACCTGGTCGGCGCCCGGCGGCTTGCGTGACGTTCGCAGGAATATTGGGGTATTCTCTGCAGGCTAGGAGAAGGTTAGCCCGGTCAGAGCCAAGGCGAGGAATTCATGGCCACATCGAACGTCGTCTTCTTCGGATGCAACTACAGCGACAAGAAGATCAAGGCTCAATTCGACAGCCTGAAGAGGCGGATCGAGTCAGCAACTCCCCTTGCCTGTATTGTCGTCGACAAGCGTGTTGGCAAGTCTGCGCGCGACCTTTGGCGCGATATCCGAACTCACATAGAGGAGTCTGCTGCTTGCGTCTTTGACCTCACCGGTTTCCGGCCGAACGTCGTCCTCGAACTCGGATACGCGCTGTCCATGAAGTCCGAGGACCAGATATTCATCACGTTTCGCAAGCGGCGCTCCCGGGGAGCGACCCCCGCCTGGATACTCAGCGACATTGGCCACCTCCAGCGTCACGAGTACATCAATGTCTCTGAGTTGGAAGCCTTCGTTAGCGGCCAGCTCGACCTCACCCCCTTCTCGCGTAACTACGCTCAGTTCCTCCAGGATTGCCAAAGCACAAACGCAGTCGACAAGTATCGTCAGAATGGCAAAGCCATCTTGCAGGCTATCCGTGACGACGGGTCCAAGACTCAGCAACAGATCCAGTCAATTATGGCAGGCTCTGCGTGCCGTCTTGGAAAGATGGTTCAGCTGCTTCGATGGAATGGCCTTCTGTATAGACCGCGGGGCAGGAACGGCCGATACTCAATCCCGGTTCTCTCGGACGGGGTGACGGGCTAACCCGCCATTGCAGCGCTGAACGGCAAACCGTTGGGCTGACCCCCTTACTTTGGCACCTCCATGAAACCACCTGCTGAATGGACAGAACGCGACTTGCACGACCTCCCCCTCGGGGAGTTCGATTGGCTCGAGATCAAAGGGCGAAGAGCGCTCGACCTGACCGTACCCGGGGTCGTGGAGACACAAGTTCGGGAAAACCTGTCGAAGGCCATCTCCGCCCTTGCGAACACAGGAGGCGGCGTACTCGTGCTCGGCTTGCAGAACCCCGCCGACGCTTGGAGAGTCGATGATGGAGGTGTTTGCCTAACAATCAAGGGCCGATCAACCAGGGAGTGGCTCGAGGACGTAGTGCCTGAACTTGTGGAGCACCGACTCCGGAGATTCAATGTGTACGTGGTTCGGCAAACAAGCTCAGACTCTCAGATCGGTGACGATCGCGGAATTTTCTTGGTCGATGTGGCCGACAGCGACGATGCGCCCCACCAGGCCCAAGATCTTCGATACTACGTCCGAGTAGGTGGCAAGTCGCGACCGATAGGGCATCGGCTCGTTGCCGATATTTTCAACCGAGCTCGTCATCCCCAAATGGAGGTCACAATGACCTTCGAGACCAAGGAAGATGTTGTTCGTACCACCGACCAGTTCTTGCGTCCGGTCGAGAAACGCGTCGTAAGGAACTCACTATCAATACGCGCCACCAACGTCGGCCGCATCCTCGCTCAGTTTGTTCTGGTGGTTGTCGACCTCCCGGGACGGTGGTTGCCGAAAGAGAACGCTGAGTCGGTGGCTGGGGACAATGTTGTCCGACGATTTCGCAATACACGTCAGGACGTTCTTGGTGGCGATCCTCTGCCAAGCCCGGGTGGTATGGGATTTCGGCCGCGCTACGGGCCATCATGGTTTGATCCGTTGCTTCCCGGCCTATCAAGAACTTGGACCTTGAAACTTCATGATGAGGCACAGGTGCGTCTCTGCAATGGCAAGATAGCCTGGACGGCTCACGCAGATAGTGCGTCCACCAGGTCCGGAGAATTCCTGGGCCGGCAACTGCTGGAGGGTCCATAGTGCGATGGCAGCCGTTGAAGCTGTCGATCCCGCCGCAGGGCATCGTAGTATCATCGAGGTGCCGAACAGCCGGCGGGCTCGCAGCTTATCGCCAAACCGTTATCCGGACTTCATGATGGCTATGACCCAGGTGCAGAGATGAGCTTCTACATCCGAAAGAGCGTGAGGGTCGGCCCATTTCGGTTCAACCTCTCCAAGTCTGGAATTGGCGTGTCGGCCGGCGTTCGGGGGTTCCGAGCGGGCACCGGACCGCATGGCAGCTACGTTCACATGGGCACGGGCGGGATCTACTTCCGGAAGTCCCTCTCTGCTGGGCGGCATTCGCCGTCACCCGGCCGCCCCGCAGAACCGGCGTCCTTACCGGCGATCCATCCGCGCCAACCAGAAGTCCCGGAAGATGCGGTCGGTCCGTTCATTGAGATCGAGAGCGCAAGCGTCTTGGAGATGACGGACTCATCCTCCGAAGCGCTTCTGAAGGAGTTTATTACCAAGCGAAAGCGCATCCGCCTCTGGCCTATGTCCGCCGGACTTACCGTTCTCACGATTGCTATCCTTGCGGCAAACAGCTCACCGTTTTGGATCCTAGCGCTAGCAGCGTTGCCGCTCGCTGCGGTCACAGTGTGGCTCTATTTCTGGGACGAGATCAGGAAGTCAGTGGTCGTATTTTACGATCTTGAAGCACCGCTCGAGTGCGCCTACCAGAAGCTCGTCGACGCAATCAGGGGAATACAATCCTGCGCCCGAGTATGGCACTTGGAATCGACTGCACAGGTGCATGATCGCAAGTACTACGCAGGAGCCGACCAGTTGGTCAGACGGAAGGCGATTTCAATCAAGACGGGCGCTTTCGCCTACTTCAAGACCAACGTCGATATTCCATGTATCCCTGTTGGACGCCAGATTCTCGCGTTCACACCCGACCGCCTGTTGGTCTTCGAGAACAACGCCGTGGGCGCGGTTGCATATGAATCTCTAGATATCAGGATCGAACGTTCAAATTTCATGGAGTCCGGTGGCCTTCCAAGCGACGCACAGGTAGTCGGCAGGACCTGGCAATATGTAAACAAGAAAGGCGGGCCGGACCGCAGGTTCAACAACAATCCGGAGATTCCGATCGCTCTGTATGAGGAGGGCCATTTCGGCAGTACGACCGGTCTGAACGAAACGATCCAGTCCTCGAGGACCGAAGTAATCGCTCCCCTGAAGCTCGCCGTTGATGAGCTTGCCGGATGGATTTCCCGATCAGGGGTGCGTGGGACCGCCGGATAACATGCGCGGGGAAGTGCCAGAGTTTTCATTAGCGCGATGGCCGCGGTGATGGTTTCAGCGTGAACATCCGGAGCGAGATATCGAGTACAATTGCTCATGACCGACTCCCCCCTTGTGGCTCTGCGTCTTGTGTCTCNNCGGTGTGAGTCGGTCGTTCCATTCAGACTGGGCAGACAACCATGGACCTCAAGACCACATCCGAGACCCTGGACATCGCCACCCTCAACGCCTGGATCGACTCACAGAGGCAGGAGGACCTTCATCTAGATTTCAAGCTTCTGCAATCGGCCCCAGCCCTCACCAGGGATGACCGCAAGAATCTCGCCAAGGCAATCTCTGGCTTCGCCAACTCGGATGGTGGGCTGATCGTCTGGGGTGTCGACTGTCGAAAGGACTCCATGAACGTCGACTGCGCGTCTGGGATGGTTCCCGTGAAGAACCCGGCGGCGGTCCTCAGCAAGCTGCAGTCCATGACCGGCGACGCAACCGTTCCAATCGTCGACGGGGTCATTCACCGGGTGATCGAGGACTCTGCGGATAGCGGAATCATCGTCACGTACATACCACGGAGCGATGCGGGGCCACACATGGCGATGCTGGGTGAGAACCGATACTACAAGCGAAGCGGTGACAGCTTCTACCAGATGGAGCACTTCGATCTGGCTGACATGTTCGGCCGAAGACCAGTTGCTGTCCTGCGCGTGAACCTGAAGCCCGCGACGGGCGCAGTCTTCAGCGGATTGGAGCGCAGCACTGAGGCCCAGGCTATCGTGGGAATCGAAAACTCTGGAAGAGGTGTTGCGCGCTTTCCCCTTCTCAAGATCACCATGGCGGCGCCGTACAAATTCTATGCATACGAACGCGAGGACAGCGGAACTTCGGGAATGCGGGTCCTTGCTAGGGGCGGGCCCGAGCCGGCCTGGCGCTTGTACGCCGGTGGAGCCGACGTTGTCGTTCATCCCGGAACCACCTTGGATGTAACAGTCATTAGCACGGGCGTCGCGGAATCCGCAGCGTCTCTTCCTGACTTGGTGGTGGACTATGAGCTGGCCGCGGATGCTTTCCCATTGAAGAAGGGCAGTGAGAGCCTGGCCGGAGAGCGGCTTCTCCAGGTTGCGAAGGAGGCAATGGATCGGTCGTCTCCTCGCAAGAAGTAAGGGGTCCGCCGCGGGGTAGGTGCCATCGACAAAGCGCCGTGGTGGTGCCAGACGATTGATTGACGTGCCCGTCACTCACTTGTGGCGGGACCGGTTTTCCGTCGCCGCATCGCCAGGGATGTTGAGTCTATTCCGACCGAAATCCGATCTTTCTCTTGGTCGTCGTCGGGGCGGCCATGAGTGCGCGGAT
>PMJE01000458.1 GCA_003157315.1 Myxococcales bacterium
ATCGGGCGATCACAATTCCACCGATAAAGACAGCGGGACGTTTCAAAACCTGCTGCCGTCTAACCACGGACTTTACGGTGCTATGGATCTGTCGAGCTTGCAGAACATCATTGATTGGCGCCTGTCGGCGACGATCAAGCCGAGTACCAAGACCAGCCTGGCGCTTGATCTGCACCAACAGTTCCTCGAAACGACGAACGACTACTGGTACAACGTCGCAGGCGTTCCGCGGAACACGGCGGGAGCGGCGCCGGGGAGCGGCAAGGGCTTCGGCATCAACCCTGGCTACAGCTCCAACCTCGGCCAGGAAGTCGATATTGTCGGGGGCTGGACCGTCGTTCGCGGGCTGTTGCTCGAAGCCGGCGTCGGGCATTTCTTCCGGGGTGATTACGTGAAGCAGTCGTTCAGTGTCGTCGGTTCGAAAGACGCCAACTACTTCTACGTGCAGGCGACCCTGAATTTCTGAGGATCCGGCCGGAGACGATCCCGCTTCCAACAAGGCTCTCGTTGGACGTTGTAAGATTGCTAGAGACATCCAACGCCGGGTACTTTCGGTCCAGCTCATGATCCCTCCGGCCTCACTCTTGGTTCATGCTCCTTTTCCTATCCGTCAGCTCCGAAGGCTGTGGCTCCCGGGCTGGAGTCTGGTCTTCGGTCTGCTGGCATTTGCGGGTTGCGGCAAGTCGCCGGAGCAGAAGACGAGCACTGTTGACCAGGCAGCCGACGGGAAAGCGATTCAGCCGATCTTCGAGGATGTGACAAAGCGGGCGGGATTGGATTTCGTCCATCAACTGGCCAACGGCCAGCTCGACAACATCATGAAATCCAACGGCGCTGGGGGCACGTTCCTCGATTATGACAACGACGGCCTCATGGATGTCTATTTGGTGAACTCGGGGCCTGTGCCGGGTCTATCCGATGCACCGCCCGGTACACCACGCCTGCCGAACCGGCTTTATCGCAATCGGGGTGACGGCACTTTCGAAGACGTAACGAAACGCGCTGGAGTTGAGGGCCTTGGCTTTGGGGTCATGGCCGCCGCTGCGGACTATGACAACGATGGCTACACGGACCTGCTGGTGGTGAATTTTGGTAGCTTGATCCTTTACCACAACAACGGCGACGGCACGTTCACTGACGTGACCGCCAAGGCCGGACTCACTTCAAAACACGCTGGCATTTCAGCGACGTTCCTGGATTACGATGGAGACGGATACCTCGACATCTTCGTAGCGAACTATCTGGTGTACGATCCGGCGATTAGGGTGCCCCCCGGCTCGCAGGTTCCCTATCCCGGGCCGCTCTCCTATGAACCGGAATTCAACATTCTCTATCGCAACCGCGGCGACGGAACATTCGAGGACGTCAGTGAGCGCACGGGCATCCGCGTGGCAGGCCACCGGGCTATGTCGGTGACGCCTCTTGATTACAATCTGGACGGAAACCCAGACCTTTATATCTCCAACGACGGCACACCTAATCTGCTGCTCGCCAATGATGGCAAAGGGCATTTCGAAGATGTCGCGATGCAGTGCGGGGTAGCATATGATCAAGTTGGTATGGCCGCTGGATCCATGGGCGCGGCGGTCGGTGACTGCAATGGCGATGGATTCCCGGACATGCTGGTGACCCGGCTCGGCAACGCTTCGCTCTACATCAACTCAAAGAATGGATTCTTTTCCGACCTGGCTGCGGCGTCGGGAATCCTGAACTTGTCGACCCACTATACCGGTTGGGGCGCGAACTTCATCGATTTCGACAACGCCGGAAACCTCGACCTGTTCATCGCGAACGGCGACCCGTATTCAATGAAGGGCATGCCCAGTCTCCTGCTGGAGAATCAGGGCAACGCGCGGTTTGCGGATGCCGCGGAGAAAGGGGGGCCGTTTTTCAAACGACAAATGAACCTCCGCGGCTGCGGCGCCTTCGACATGGACAACGATGGGCGAATGGACGTGCTTCTGACGAGCGTAGGCGGGCCTGTCGTGCTCCTGCACAATCGAGGAGCTTCTCAAAACCATTGGCTGACCCTGAAGCTCGTGGGCACGCACTGTAACCGGGACGGATTTGGCGCGCAGGTCAAGGTGCAGGCGGGCACGCGAGTGTTTCAAGCTCAAGCGCAGTGCCCCACGAGCTACGTGTTCCAACGGGACCCGCGGCTCCATTTCGGGTTGGGCCAGGAATCGAAGGTGGACCGCATCGAGATTCGGTGGCCCAAACCAAGCGGCCAGACGCAGGTCCTAACCAATATCGCAGTTGACCAAATTCTGCGGGTCCGGGAGCCCTGACTTTGACTTCTGAGTCTGGTCCCCCAGAGCGCCACCTGGACAATCTACTCAAACGCTCTTCCGGGCGACCACTTCAATCAGGGCGATCCGATTCTCTTCCAGATTGCGCAGCTGATTTGAGGCCATGGCGCGGAAGTCGTCGCCCATGAGCAGATGAAAACCGAGCGGCGGAGGTCCGGACTCTCGGATACGCTGAAGCATCTGGTGGAACCAAGCCCGACCCAGTTCTGTTGTATCCCGCCAACTCGATATGCGAAAACCCATGTCTATGAGCAGGCGGTTCAGCACATTTGGTTTGATGAGAAAACTGATCGAAGGCTCCCGTGCCCAGGGGGAAGGGAAATGCACCTCCCCACCCTCTCCCGCCAGAATGTCATAGAGCGCCAGGCGCCCGCCTGGCTTGAGCACCCGGTACATCTCGGCATAGAGCCCCGCCTTGTCGGCAATGTTCATCGCCGCGTGCTGGGTCCAAACCACATCGAACTCCGCTTCCCTGAAAGGCAGCGCCAATGCGTCGGCGCACTCGTAACGAACTCGATGGTTCAGACCAAAGTGCGCGGCCAGATGTCCGGCCGTTTCGACATAATCAGCTGTGAGATCAATGCCGACCACCTGACATCCAAAGGCCGACACCAAGCATCGGGACGCCCCGCCCAAACCACATCCCACGTCGAGCACGCGATCTGATGGTGTCAATGCAACCGCCCGGGCCAGCTCCAGAGTAGCGTCGCGACCGCGCACATGAAATTCGTCCACGGGAGCCAGCGTTTTGACGTCGAGACCGGATGCATTCCCGGCGGGAAGGACGGCGGCTTCGAGAATGGTTCTGGCAAGCCCGGGACGTGCGTAGTGCGCTTGGACGGGATTTGGTCCGGGAACTCCGGGCGGTGGATCACAATCCATGGTGANNCGCGGGATACCCTTGGGTGGCGCCCGGATATGCCTCGCGGCGCAAGTGGGCCATCGGATTGTGGCCGAGTCGCTGTTGGCGCGCTGCGCGCAACGCGTCGAGGTCGATCTCGGCTACGACGATTTTCTCGCCCGGACCCGGGTCGGCCTGCGCCAGGATGCGGCCGTCAAAATCAACCACCATGCTGCCGCCCGGCCAGGAAAAAGGAGGATAGTTGCGCAACGAAACCCCCTGGTTCGCGGCCACAACATAGGCCATATTTTCGAGCGCGCGGCAGCGGTTGACAACCGTCCACCAATCCATGGGCGGTGTCGCTCCCCACGGGTCCATGTAGGCGGAGACCCGAATCAGAACTTCAGCGCCGTTGAATGCCAGCTGCCGGATGGCTTCTGGGAAAAGCCAGTCGTAACATATTGCGCACCCCAGATTGCCGATTTCCGTGCGGGCGACGGGAAACATCTCGGCGTTGTACCCAGGGACGTCGTGCGGACTCGCGTGAACCTCCCACGGAATCCACGGATTTACTTTCCGGTACTTGGTAAGCATTCCCTCGGGTCCCACCAGGCAACTGGTGTTGAACACGACGCCCGGCCATTCAGGATCTGCCTCGATGAACGTACCGGTTTGGATGTAGATGTTGTGCTGGCGAGCCTTTGCAACATAACGCTCGATGTGTTCGTTCGGCAGCGGCACGGCCAGCCTATCGCGCAGTTCCTTCGCGGTGGCGTAAATCGGCGCCGCGTGGGCGAACTCCGGGAACACCACCAGTCGGACGGGAAACATCGGACGGTAGCCAAGGACAACGCCGTCAATCATGTCGAGCATGCGGTCGACTCGTTCCTTGATCTCTCCGCGACTGGCGGGACATGGGAAGTCCGTTTGGCAGGCGGCAACAGCGTAGCGCATGGTTTCCTCCGGTTGGGTCAATGGACGATCCGGGTGTTGTAGGTTTGGCTTAACCGCCGATGGAGTTCCGTATCGGGATAGTGTTCGTCGGGAGGATATGGATACCTACTCATGCCCCGGAAGGGGAGCGGTTCAAGCGTCTGCGGCGTCGCGGTATAAATGTCCATGTCCTTGCAATAGGCGTGAGATATCAGCACGAAGCTGCGCGTCCATCCGTCCGCCGGCGCGGGCAGTCCCGTCGCGTCAAACTTCACCGCGATCTCATCGCCCGGCCCGACAAGCACATATTGGTCGTCGAACGCTTCGAGCAGTTCGCGCACCGGGCCATAGCGGGTGTACGCGCCGCTCAAGGTATGAAACGGCGCCGTTGCATCTCTTAGGTCATAATCATAGATGAGCGGCTGACGGCCATCCGGAGAGACCTCGCGCGCGAATCCGGCATAGCGCAGCTCCGCTTTCGACATCGGCAGCGTATGAATCTTCACCTCGTCGCGAGCCGCGGGGACGGCCAGAAAAATCTGGTCGTAGTAGATTTCCAGGTTCGACGACAGACGCAGCCGGCAGTCCGGCCCGCCGACCAATCCGGTCAACTCCACTGTCATGGTGCGATCCATGCCGCCCATCGCGCCGGCATCGGGCACGATCGTCTTCCACTGGCCATCCGGCATCAGCCGCTCAATGCGAATCGGTTCCCAACCCACCCGCGCCTGGCTCGCGGCGTACGCGGTCTGCGAATACGGATATTCGAGGTAGCCATTGATGAACAAAAACACACGCTGGTTTGTCTCCAATCCGGCCAGCTGGCCGCCAAAATCCAGGTCCAGGGTGTGCGGAAGGCAGAAGCCGAAAAACCTCCGGTCCAGCACCGGTTCGTACGCAAAGAGACGATCCACGCGCAGCAGTTGTTCGGTGCAATCGTGTCCATTCGGATCCAAAGCGCGTTGCGCAAAGATGGGCTTGTCCACCACCAACAATTCATGGGTTGGCGGCGGGCCGGTCACAGCGAACCGTTCATCGGGGAACACCTGGCTGCCGGAGGGATGGTCAATGGCCAGCAGTTCGAGCTGGTCCACGTAAGCCGTCTCCTCCATCGGCTCGGTAATGCGCAATTCATACGAGCCGTCCCGCGGGCACAGCTGTTGTGGCTCGATCTTCACGTAATCGAGCGGCTGGGTGCTCGCGTATTCGCCCGGCGCGACATAATAGCCAAGTCCGCCCACGCCGGCAAAGTCGGTGATGAATTCAAATCGCGTGCCATTCCAGGAGAACAGCACTGGGCAGCTTGAGATTTTGCGTTGCATCTCGGCCACTTGGTGGTGCTGGCCGGCCAGCATTGCCGTTTCGATCTGG
>PMJE01000534.1 GCA_003157315.1 Myxococcales bacterium
GAGCGCGTCTCCAGCATCGAGATGCCTACCTGCCAGCGATCAATCAGCGGCCGCGCCCGATGCACACCCGGCCGGCCAGCCTCGACAATGCCCATGTCGAAGCTGGTGCCGCCCATGTCAGCGAGAATCAAATTCTCCTCGCCCAGTTCGCGGCCGACAAAGGCGGCGCCCAGCAGGCCGGCAACCGGCCCGCCGTTGCAGGTTTCGACTGCGCTCGTCTTGCGTACCTCGGCCATGCCGCCACTCGAGTGGATCATCATGATCGGTCCCGCATAGCCGCGGCGAAGCAGCTCGTCGCGGGTTTCGCCCAGCTCTTCCCACATCGCCTGGTGCAGATAGGCGTCGAGGATGGTGGTCATGGTNNCTTCACCTTCTCGGCGACGTCGTGCTCGTCGAGCGGCGCCAGCACGCGGCCCAAGGAGTCGACCCGTTCGCGCACGCCCACGGTCATGTCGCGTGGGATGAGCGGCAGCGGGCGCCGGGCGCGAGCCACGTTGCGCCGCTCGCGCACTGGCAGGCCATCGGCCCACTGGCCGCCGCGGCCGATGAAGATGGTGTCCTCGAAACCGGCGGTAGTGATGAGGCCAAGCCGCGGCCCCTTGCGCTCGAGCAAGCGGTTGAGCGCGATGGTGGTTGCATAGCGAACCATCTCGGTCGCCGAAAGCAGCGACGTGAGATCCGTGCCGAGTTCGGCCGCCGCGGTCTCGAGTGCGCGCATGAAACCAACCGAGAGGTTGTACGAAGTGGTGGACGCCTTGGCCTTGACAAAACGGCTCTCGAAGCTCACCACCGCGTCGGTAAAAGTACCGCCCACGTCTACGTCTATTGTGGCATGGGAACCCTGGGAGGGTTCCCAAACCCTCCCACGATGGTCCGCGGCGAGCGAAGCTCGCCGGCTCCCTACGCGATTGGTGCTCATGGCTCCCTCGTGCCGACACTAGCCGCGTGCCGGCGCAGGCTGTCCAGGTCGAGCTCGATGTCGTGGGTGGGCGGGTGCCCGGGCGGCAGCGCCTCGGTCTCGAGCATGGTGCCGCAGCCCGGGCAGTAGAACTCGACCAGCATGCACAGGGCTGGATCCGGAGCAAAGCTGTAGCGCTCGCCTTCGACCTGCGGCGGGTAGAGTGTGCTCGGATCGCGGGCGTACACCAGGCAGCCCTGCTTGTAGTTGCTGCGCGCGGGCCCGAGAGCNNCTCCAGGGTGAAGGTCCAGCCGGGCGGGACCGCCAAGCTGGCAAATTCGCTCTCGACCAGGCACGGCCCGGGCAGGCGAGTCTCGGCCGCAAGAGCGTCGACGGAAAACACTGCGGTAGGTCGCTCGCGTTCGCCTGTGGCCCACCGTACCCTACGCGCGGCCAAAGTGTGAGGGGCGTTCAGTGGCGGGCCCGCGAGTGTCGCCGGTTCCGTGCGGCGAGAGAGTGCGAGGCGCGCACGCAACCACGCCATGTGCGACGACGTGCCGCCCGGCAACGGTGCAAACTCCTGCGTCGCACTCACGGCATGTCGGGAGATCGCCGGAATGCCACCGGGCTCGGCGGCGGCGTGTTCAAGCACTAGCTCGAAAACCAAGTCGCTCGCGGCAAAGCCTTCATCCTCGACATCGCGCCGTGCAGCCGCGACGAGCTCGCGGTACCAAGCACCGAGTGGCAGGCGGCCACTAGTCGCGTCCTGCCCTTCCAGCGACGCCTGATAGACGTGGACAACGTCGAGAGTGGAGGCGCCGAACGCGCCGAATGCAGCGCTAAAGGGAAAAATGTCGACATCGTGCAGGCCCAGCTTCGCCGCGATCGAGGCCGCGTGCAGACCGCCCCCGCCGCCCAAGGCCAGGATTCGCGCCCCAGCCAGATCGACGCCGCGGCCATGCGATCGGATGGCTGCCGCCACCTGTTCCTCGAGGGTCTCCTTGATGACGGCGGCGGTTTGCGCCGGCTCTGCCTCGGGTGCCAATCGCGCAAGCGCGCGCCGGGCGAGATCAGCCCGCAAGCGACGCCGGCCACCGAAAAAACCATCTGGGGCGAAAAAGCCCAGGGCGAGACAGGCATCGGTGACGGTGGCGTCAGTGCCGCCGAGGTCGAAGCTGGCCGGACCCGGCAAGCCGCCGGCACTCTCAGGTCCGAGCGTGAGATTACCGTTGGCCAGTCGTGCGATCGAGCCGCCGCCCAGGCCCAAGCTCCACACCTCCGGCAACGGCTGGCCGAACCGGTGGCCGCAGATCTCGCCCTTCGCGAGCAGGCGCGGCGTGGTACCGGTGACAAAGGCGATGTCAGTGGTGGTGCCGCCGATGTCCATGGCGATGGAAGTCTCGCGCCGGCTGCCACAAATGCTACCAGCGCCGTGGACCACCGCCGCCGGCCCCGAGGCGTAAGTGTCGAGTGCCCGCGTCTTGGCCACGCGGGCGCAGCCTCCGTCGGCATGAACCACCAGCAGCGGCCGGCTGCAGGAGCGCTCGCGCAAGCCATCCTCGGCTTCGCGTAGCGACCGGGCGAGCAGCGCGTGCACGCGAGCGTTGAGCAAGGCCGCCGTGGCACGCAGGAGGTCCTCGGGCCGGCGCGACACCTGGTGAGAGAGTGTGACCGGCACGTGGCCGAGCAGATGCGGCGGATACTCCGCATCGAGTATGCGCTGTACTTCGCGCTCGTTGGCTGGCTCGCGCGCCGAGCGGCGCAACGCCACGACGAGTGCGCGCGCGCCCCGGCCGAGCAGAGCGCGAGCCGCCCGCACCACTTGCTGGGGCCGCGGCTTCGCCAGCACAGCGCCGGACGCATCGATCTCTTCGTCGATGGCGGCAATCAGGTCGGGCTCGACCAGCGCCGGTACGCCGGGCACCGCGCCGAGATCGTCCGCCAGGTCGCGACTAGTGAGAAGTCCGAGCCGAGTGCCTCGGCCCTGCACGAGAGCGTTGGTGGTCAGCGTAGTGCAGAAGCGAATCACGTCGCAACGACGGAGCAGGCCGCCCAGGTCGGCAAAGCCCATACGTTTGGCGCCCTCGCCCAGGCAAGCCAGGAATCCGACGGTGAAATCGTGCGGCGTCGTCTCCACCTTGGCCAGCCAATAGCGCTGGCCATCGGTGAAATAGCCATCGGTGAAAGTGCCGCCGGTGTCGATGTTCGCGGTGAAACTCATCACCGCGAGACCTCGTTGACAACAAGCGCGCGCAATGCCTGGTAGTCGATCTTGTCGTGCGAGCCTCGCGGCAGCGCCGCGCGCACGAGAATGGTGCGCGGCAGTTTGTAAACCGCCAGGCGCTCGGCGAGGAATGCACGCGCGGTCACCTCATCGAGCACAGCACCCGACTCGGGTGAAAGGATCGCGGCGATGGCCGGCTCACCGAAGCGCAGGTAGGGAAAAACCGCGGCCTCGGCCACGCCGGGCATGCTACGCAGCGCCTGCTCGACCTCGACTGAGGAGAAGCGTTTGCCGCCAACCTTGACCACATAGTCAAGGCGACCAAGCAGGCGAAAGCCGTCTTCGCCCACCGGCTCGGCGGCGTCGTCGGTGGAAAGCCAAACCCCTTCCGCCCCACCGGCCCACGGTGACATCACCGCTAGGCCGGCGGTCTCGGCATCGATGCGCCAGCGCACGCCGGGCATGGCCCGATAGGGCTCGGGCCATACGCGAAAGGCGACCCCACCGAGTTCGGTCGAACCGTAGAAATCGCGCAACGGCGTGCCGAACCGGGACGCAAAGGCTTCGGCGACCGCGGGGTCGAGCGGCGCCCCGGAAGAGAGGAAGAGCGTGGCGGAGGGCAAGACTGGCGTCTTTGTAGTCGATGCGGCCTTGACCAAAAAACGATAGTGGGTCGCGCTGCCGACCACCAAGTCAGGGCGATACTTCGCCAGCAACTCGACCATCGCCGCGCCAGTGAGTTCGCTGGCGACCACGATCTCGCCACCTAGCACCAGGGGCAAAATCAGACCATAGAAAAAACCCAGCAGGTGATAGGGCGGGATGAAGGACAGCACGCGACTGCTTGCCGGGAGCGACAGCACCGAGGTGAGAGCCTCTGCCTGGCGGTAGATTTGGCAACCCTGCTTGTCGATGACCTTGTTTTCGCCAGTGCTTGCCGAGGTCAGCAGCGCGGCGAACGGCTCGTCATCGGCCGGCAAAGCTAACCACGCGGGCAAGGCCGCCGCCGGCGCGCTGGTAGCAAGGGCTGTGGCGACGGAAACGCGGCCGTCGCTGCTCGGCCCGGTATCGGCATAGATGCAAATGCCGGGAAATATCCGCCGCAGCACTTCGGCCTCGCGTTTCAGCCCCGGGTCGAACAGCAGCGGACGGCGGCGCGCCCCCCAAGCGGCAAGCAGTGCGGCCAGAATCCAGCCCGGCTGGCGGAAAGCGATGCCGAGCGGACCCTCACCCTGCAGAAAGATCGGGCGAAGAAGCGCCGCCGCCCCAAGAATCTCTCCCGCGGTCCAAGCGCGGCTCTGCGCGCGGGCGAGTGTCCGACCGAGGTCGCAGGTGAGCGAGGCCAGGATCCGGCCGCGGGCTGACTCGTCCTTCGGCGCCATGGAGCAGCCACGCTAGCATGGGACGACGCGTGAGCCAAGGCGCGCGAACCCATTGGGTCGGGAGTAGCCTTCCCGAGGCTGCGACCATCTTGTGTTCACGGAATGGGTGAAGATCACCCTTGCACGGAAGCCGTGAAAAAGGTATCTTCATAGATGCGTGATTCACAGCTTCGCGGACGCCCGAACGGTGGATCTCTGGGCGGGCAGAACCAGCGCCAGAGTGCGACAAGTTCCGCCCGATGTGCAGAACCGCGCCTTCAGGAAACTTGTGAGTATCGATGCCGCGGAAGAGGTCGAAGACTTGAGGCAGCCTCCGTCGAATAGGCTAGAGAAGCTGAAAGGTGATCGTGTGGAGCAATACTCTATTCGCGTCAATGATCAATGGCGGATTTGCTTTCACTGGTCAGGCGGAGCGCATGACGTCGAGCTGACCGACTACCGCTAGGTACGCGGCAGAGAGGATTTGCGAACCAAACCAAGGTCAGCAGCACTGGAGACAGACATGGCATCCATACTAAACAAGGGGCTTCCCGGAAGAATCGCACCCCATCCGGGCGAGTTTCTGCGAGAGATGCTCGACGAGATCGGGGTATCGCAGACGACGTTCCACCGGCGAACCGGCATGTCCATGCAGAGAATCAGCGAGATCATTAACGGAAAACGCGGCATCACTCCCGAAACCGCATGGATATTGGGCAGCGCCTTCGGCCAGACGCCGAAATACTGGCTCAATCTGCAGGCNNGCTGCGGGCTAGGCTCCCGCCGACGGGTAGGCCAACGGTTGCGAACCGCGGTGCTAGCCGCATCCTGGGCGATATGGTAATCGTCGGCCGCTGCCATCGAACGGGATCCACAAGGAAAGCAAGCAAGGAGGTTGACCGTGGAAATGAACTTGAAAGGCAAGAACGTCGTCGTTACCGGAGCTGCGCGCGGGATCGGCCGCGAGATCTGCGCGGGATTCGCCGGGGTGGACGCCACAGTGATCGGCGTCGACTTCCGCGACATGGCGGACACCGAAGGCTATCTGCGCGACAAGGCGCCGCGGGCCAGGTTCGAGAAGTTCACAATCGATCTGGCGGATCCCGCCTCGGTCGAAAAGGGCTGCTCCGCCATCCTCGCGAAGTTTTCGACTGTGGACGTGCTGGTCAATGACGGCGCGCTTTGGGGTGGATTGAAGATAACTCCCTTGGACAAGATTCCAGGCGAGGAATGGGATCGGGTCATCAATATCAATGTGCGCGGCACCTATTTGATGATCAAAGGACTGCTGCCTGGCCTGCGCAAGTCCCAGGGCAGCGTCATCAACATGGCATCCAGCGCGGCCCTGCGCGGATCGCCAGGCTGTTTGCACTACGCGACCTCCAAAGGGGCAATCATCGGCATGACTAGATCGCTGGCCTCGGAACTCGGCGCCGAGGGAATTCGCGTGAACGCCATCGCGCCCGGCCTGGTCGACAACGAGGCGTCGCGACAGTTCGGGGGCGAGAAGTTCCCCAAGATGCTCGAAGGTACAGTGGCGTCGCAGTGTCTGCACACCCCGCTGGTGGAAAAGGAGGTCGTGGGCACTGTCCTTTACCTGGCATCGGCGCTCGCGGCTCCCATCACTGGGGTCCTGCTCACTGTCGACAAGGGACTCATCAAGTACTGAGCGGGCGCCCCGTGGACAAGATCCTGAACTACGTCGATGGCCGGCTGCGCGAGCCAGCCGGCGGTGCACTTATCGAGAAGGTGAACCCGGCCACCGGTCGCGCCTACGC
>PMJE01000186.1 GCA_003157315.1 Myxococcales bacterium
GGCATCATGGGCGCCACGATCATGCCACACGTGATCTTCTTGCACTCTGCGCTGACCCAGGGCCGCATCGTCGCCTCGGGACACGCGGAAAAACGGCGTTTGCTCCGCTACCAGAGCATCGACGTCGTGCTGGCCATGGGGGTGGCAGGCGCCATCAACTGGGCGATGCTGACTGTGGCTGCGTGCACCTTCCACGCGCACGGTTTTGTCAACGTGGACGCGATCGAGAAAGCGCACCTGACGCTCCAGCCGCTGCTGGGCTCGGCCGCGCGCGATCTCTTCGCGATTGCGCTCTTGGCCTCGGGCCTGTCGAGCTCAGCCGTGGGCACCATGGCTGGCCAGGTCATCATGCAAGGCTTTCTCGAGTTCCGCATCCCGCTCTGGATTCGCCGGGCAGCGACCATGGCGCCCGCACTGCTGGTCATCTGGCTGGGGGTCAACCCGACGCAGACGCTGGTGCTTAGCCAAGTCGTGCTGAGCTTTGCCCTGCCTTTCGCCATCGTCCCACTGGTAGTGTTCTCCAGCCGCAGGCGCTTGATGGGCCCTCTGGTCAACCGGCCGGCAACCACCGCCGTCGCAGTAGCGATCGGCACGCTTATCCTCGCCTTGAACGTGTACCTGTTGTGGAAAACTTTGTTCAGGAGTTGACGGCCATGTTCAAACACCTGCTCTTGCCGCTCGACGGGACCGCGATGGCCGAACGGGTGATCCCGGTGGCGCGCGGCTTGGCGCAAGCCAGCGACGCCCGCATCACGCTTTTGCATGTGATCGAGCGTTCAGCCCCGAAGGCGCGGCACGGAGAGGCGCACCTGCAGAACAAGGATTCCGCCGAAGCCTATCTGCGCGCCTTGGTCGCGCGCGAATTCCCCTCTTTGCCCGGGGTCGACTGGCACGTGCACGACCAGGACGCACGCAGCCTGGCCGACAGTCTCGCGCTGCAGGCGCGGGAATTCCAGCCTGATCTGGTCGTGATGTGTGCGCACGGCAACCAATGGTGGAAGGAGCGCCTGCTCGGCAACCTGGCCCAGCAACTCCTGCACGCGCTCAAGCATCGCTCGCCCAGCAAGACCCGCGTGCCCTTGCTGCTGGTTCAGCCCAACGAACGCGGCCAAGTGGACTACCCGTTTCACCACATTCTTGTGCCGATTGACGGTACCGACGAACACGAAGAAGGACTGCAGCCCGCGGCGCAACTGGCGCTGCAGCTCAAGATCCCGATGCTCCTGTTCACTGCGATCCCGCCCTCCGATGCGCTCAAGGGCGAGGATTCTGCCACCGCTTCCCTCCTGCCAAGAGCCACGGAGGAGGTCTTGCGCCTGGCCGAGCAAGAAGCCGCTCGCCACCTGTCCGTCCACGTCCGCGAACTGCAGGAAACCGGCGTCGCGGTCACCGGCCGGGTCATGCGCGCCGATCCAGCCGAAGGCGTGCTGGTAACTGCGCGAGAAATGCACTCCGACTTGATCGTCCTTGGCACGCACGCCCTATCCGCCATGCAGGCGTTCTGGTCCGAGAGCATGACGCCGCAGATTCTGCACCAGGCCCGCGCTTCCTTCTTGCTCGCCCCGGGCGAAGGCGATCCGCTGCTACCGCCGCCCGCGTAGAATTCCCAGCCCCGAAGTCGCTATTGAGTGCAGATGGGTGGTCTGGGGTCGAAACAGGACGGCGGCTCTTCGCCCCAGGCAAAAACCCCAGCGCTGTACACCGCGATGTGCGGCGTCTTGGGTGGATCGGATCCGTCTGCCGGGGCTGGCGCCAAAGTGGCATAGCTCCAGTCGTTGGACGGATCCCAGGTGCAACCCGCACCATTGTTGACCCCAATGTCGATCATGAAGGTGCGCGGCGCCTTGAGCTGCACGATTCGCCCCCAGAACTCATAGCCCTCGAAGCCCATCTCAATATAGTAGGTCGAGGGGCTCTTGGGGCAAACCTGGGGTTTGCTGATGCTGGTTGGCTCGCCAAACTCGGTGGCACCGCGGTCGTAGATGAGGCTGGCGGTGACGTCATTGATCGAGCGACCCTTGGCCAAGAGCTCGCTGATATCGAAGAAGTACTTGACGCTGATATGCGTGTCGTAGCGCGGAACATGGCTGGTTTCGTTGACCAGGGTGACGGTGACCTGCGAGCGGCAGCCACCCGCGTCGTTGCTGTTCGAGAGTGTGTAGTACTCATTGCCTTCCGGTTCGAGCGGCGGGAAATTCGTGAGCGGGCACTGGCCCTGGCCCTGCAAGTCATACTGGGCCGCGAGCGCCGCGATGAGCGAGGTGTTGTAGTCGATGGTGACTTCGTTGCTGCCGAAGTCTGCGCGATTGTCGATGTGGCCGTCGTTGCCGTCGGGGCCGTTGATCAGCGCGCCCCAGATGATGTGGCGGTTTTCCACCGGCTTGCCNNGGCGTGGCCCGCGGCGTGGTGGGGCTGGTTGCAGTAGTTGTCGGTGTACCCCATCATGTATGACTTGCCGAGCGGGTTGTCGCCGAGGATGTAGGCGATCTGCCGCTTGGCCCACGGCTGGATCGCGTTCACCGCATCGCTGTCCTGCGCGCCGAACAGCTTGGCGTAAAGCAGAGCAACGAACTGCCCCGCCGAGTTGTAGCGGGCCGAGCCGTATGCATACATCACCGAGAATCCCGCGGGAGTCATCGCCACCCGGCCCTGCGGCCACTTCATGGAATCGTCGCGCGCGATACTCGCCATGGCCGTGGCCATCGGATGGCCGAGGTCACGAAGGATCTGCGCCAGCTTGAGGAACACGCCCGTGCGCACCGAGTTCCAGTCGTGCGTTGCTGATTCGGTCCAGCAACTGGCCGCGGTCCGCAGCAAACAGGTCGTCACAAAGCCGGGAAAGCCGTCCAGCCAGCCGCCGCCGTTGCCGTTCGGCCCCAGGATATCGTCGAGATAGGACTGCGTGCCGGTGGCGAGGTAGAGCCAGACCGCCGCCCAGGCCAAATCATCGTAGGCGTATTCCGAGGTGTACAGGCCGCCGGTGGTGTTTCCGACTTTGTTCGGGTATTTCGCGGCGAACTTGTACAGTGCGATGGCGTACTTGAGGGCCTTGTCCGCGTAGGCCGCGTCCCTGCCACTCATCACCAGCGAGGTCAGGGCCAAGCCGGCAGCTGCGCTCGCCGTCACGTCGGCTGCGGGCGTTTCCGCGGTGGCGAAGNNGAAGTAGCCCTTGCGCGGGCAGAAATCGATGCGGCGCAGTTCCGGCGGCATCCAGCCGCAGGTGTGATCGGTTTGGTCGCCGACCTGCTCGGCAAACGCCACCAGGTCTCCGTTGCCGTCAAGGAAGGTCGAGCGCATGAAGTAGTCGTCAACCCAACGCAGCAGATTGAACGCCTCGTCCTGCAAGCCGGTGGCACGGAAGGAATCTGGGAACTCGTA
>PMJE01000408.1 GCA_003157315.1 Myxococcales bacterium
GAGAATGAACCATATCTTGGAAAGGAACATCGCTTGCGCCCCCTATTGTTCGGTGGTCTCCTTGTCCGTGCTTGACACCTTGATTGTCAAATCGACTCCTTTTGGGGGCACCTCGATCGCCTGCTCATGCACCCAGTGGCCGTTGCTCCACACTTTGAGAGTAGCTGGGCCTTCCGGCACATCGAGCAGCTTGAAGCCCCCTTTCTCGTCCACCGCCGCAAAGAATGGCGAGCTGGTGACGATCACCGAAACCACAAGATGGGGATACTCCGCGCAGCGCACGAGGTATTCCCCGCTGATGCCGAAGCGCTGCTTGCGCACGGTGCCCGGGCTCAGACGCTCGGGCGGCATGATGTCGGGCCGGCCTGGAACCGAAAGGTCGTGGGAAACCTTGTCCGAGTTTCTGAATTCCACCACGGCACCCTCACCCACGACCACCGTGGCGGGATTGGCCTGCATGCCATTGATCTCGATCGGCGTGTTCTTGGGGGCCAGGACCTGCGGCTTGGGGCCGAAGAGCACGACCACGGTATCGCCGCGCGGTGGCGCTGGCTGGACGGGGACGGTGGTGTTCTCAACCCGCCAGTGGCCCAAAAAGCGACGGCCAGACTTGAGGTCATCGGGCAGGACCACCGTGCCGTGCACAGGCCCGACTGCCAGTGCCAGAGACGGCGTCAAGGCAACCAGGCTGGCAAGGAGCAGAGTCGAAAACAGGAAATATCGTGTCATCCGGTAGGGCCTCCCAGCGGTAGGACACCGTCGCTTCTGGTTTCGAGAAGTGTCAACCACGAGACGCCTGCTATCATCGCAGGTGAATGGGCACCACGCCATCCCAGACGCTTGAGACTTTCCCCAACCCGAAGCCTGAGCGGGACTATGTGATCCGCTTCGAGACTCCGGAGTTCACCTGCCTCTGTCCCAAGACGGGTCAGCCCGATTTCGCCACGGTGCGCGTCGAGTACGTGCCCGATCAAATTTGCGTCGAGCTCAAGTCGTGGAAGCTGTACCTGTGGTCGTACCGCAGTCAGGGCACCTTCCACGAGGCCGTGATCAACCGCATCTTGGACGACCTCGTGGCAGCGGTTCATCCCCGGCGTGCGCGCGTCGAGGGTAACTTCAACATCCGCGGTGGCATTCATACCACGGTGGTTGCTGAGTATCAGTCGACGTAGCACGCGCGGCTCCCTGATCACGAGAGCGAAACCTGCGGTCCTAGTTCGCCTTCTTCTTGTTTTGGATGACCGCCAAGGCAACGCGGGTTTCGCCGAGCAGGTCGCGCGCGCCCGGCAGGCGGACCGCTTGTTCGTCGCGTTCGATTTGCTTCAGCAACTTCTCCTCGCAGATCTTGCATGAGGCATCGGCCAGCTTGGTGAGCGACTGCAAGATCGCCTGGTGCACGGGGTAGCGAAGCTGGGATAGCGAGGCCACCGGCTTGAGTGCGTTGAGCAGTACCGGCACGCCCTTGGCAGCATTTCCCGAGAAGCCGATGGCGAACGCCGCCTTCTCGGCGCGGGTCCACGACGGATCGGTGGTGAGAACCTTGGCGTAGCAGTCGATGTCCTTGTCGCAGTCTTTGGCAACCTGCATGCGGTCAAGCGCCTCGCCGAAGATCCCCTGCGCGTCCTTCTCCTTGTCAGCCAGGCCCTTGAACGCCTCGTAGGTTTCCTTGCCCGCAATCCGGGCAAGATCGATGGCGGCGTTGGCGCGTAGGTCTGAGGCCTTTTCCCCACCCACGACCACGTAGCCATTCTTGGCCGTGTCGAGCAGAATGGGCACCGCGCGCTTGTCCCCTGACAGATAGATGCCGTCTTCGGCGGCCTGGCGGTCGGTCGCCTCGGCTTTCTTGTCGGTGAGCACGTCGAGCAGCACCTTGACCGCTTGCGGAGTGCCGATGAAGCCGAGGCCGATGAGGATGGCCTTGTGCTCGCCGGACTTGGCGGGAACCTTCAGGCGGGCGGCCAGGGCCGGAACCGCACGCGCGGCGCGCAGGTCGCCCAGCAGATAGGCGGCCTTGAAGGGCACGATACCGGGGCTGGTCTTGTCGAAGTCGAGCTTGCGCGCCATTTCGGCAATTTCAGGGTTCTTCTCATTTAGCAGGTCGACGAGTGGACCCACCGCTGGATCGCCGATGCGCACCAGAGCCAGACGGCACTCTTGGAAGACCTGCGTACCACGGCCAGTCATGAAGAGACCCTTGATGAGCGCCGGGATCGACTGCGGGTCGCGTAGCTCGGCCAAGCCAAGCGCCGCCTTCTGATTGAGCAAGAAGTCCTGCTCGTCAGCCGATGTGGTGAGGATCTTCATCAGCGCAGGAACCGCCTGCTTGTCGCCAATCTTGACCAGGGCGCGAATCGCTGCCAGGCGCACGGTGTTGGCGCGCGACTTTATCGGGAGTTGGTGCTCGACCGCCTTGATGAGCTGGGGGACCGCGTCGGTCGCCTTCATCTCGCCGAGCGCGCCGGCGGCAATCACGGCACGATCGAAGTCGTCTTCGGTGAAGTCCAGCGCGTCGATGAAAAGCGCTTTGGTCTGGTCGTTGTGGAAACGGCTCAGCGCCTCCAGGTGCTCCGGCTTCTTGGTCTCTTTGTAGAGCGCAATCATCTCGGGCAGCGCCTTCTCGGCTCGCTCCACGCTCATCTTGGCGAGCTGATCCAGCGCTTCCTTTTGGTCGCGCACACTCTTGAGCTTGCGTGCCCAGGAACGCGGATCGTTCGGATCGCCTTCACACCCGGACAGAAAAATACCGGCGGTTAGTGCGCCGATTACCACCAAGCTAGCTTTTCGCATCTCAGCACCTCCCTGGGAAAGTCCCATGACGAAGCCCTGCGGCTAGCCCTGGGAAGGCCAGCCGCCCATGTCACTGACAGCGCGCGGAGAAGCGAAAGTTACTCGGCCGCAGCCGGAGCTGCGGCGCCGCCTTTGGCTTTCGGCCGCACGGCGAAGTTCACGTTCTGATAGCCGGCCGTGGCTGCGGAAAACATGACCTTGCGCAACATCTTGAACTCGACGTTCTTGTCCGATTGGATAATGCACACCCCTTTGAAGTCCTCTGTGGGGTGCAGTAGCTTGTAGTTGTTTTTTGCGGTCACCAGCTGATCGGCCAGCTCCGGGATCTTGGCGTCGCCGGTGGCCGAGTCCTTCATCAGCTCCTCACCGGTGGCCACCTGCCTCCCGTCCAGGGTGACCACGTCCTTGGTAACGCCAATAACCGGAGCGCGCTCGAGGTCACTCCAGCTCTGAGCGTCGGGCAGGACGATGTTCTTCTGCACGAAGAGAATCTCACCGCTGGCCGAGAAGGTCATGAGCAGGAAGATGACAAGGATCGTCATCATGTCGATATAGGCCACGAGATTGAGGGCCTGATACAGACTCTTGCGGCCACCGCCCCCGAGTTTCGAGTTAGTGACCTCGAGTTTGATCGAATGGTAGAGGTGCGAGTGAGGCGCCTTGATTGGCATGATGTCTCTCCTGCAGCCCTAAATTCCGGCTGCGCCTGAGTCAATCAGCGAGATATCGGGAAATCTCGCTAATATGGCGGTGTCCATGGCTCTCACCAAGACATCGAACTTGATGGTGTCCTCGGAAGCCACCTGAGCGTCGTTCTTGTCCGGGTGGCCGTCCTTTGCCTTCTTCAGCTCGGCCGCCAGCCGTTCAAAGTCGTACTCGGCTCCCTTCTTGGGAATCGGGGTCTGGTCCTGACCGACCACCAAGTTGAAACCCTCCTGGTTGACCATCACGACGACCTTGACCTGCAACTCGGGTGGAGTTTCCTCGCCGGCTTGCCCCTGGCCCTTTTGCTGGGCCTGCAGACGTGCGAGCTGGGTCCACACCGCGGTGATGAGAAGGAAGGCGACCATGCAGGTGAGCAGGTCGATGTAGGGCACGAGATTGAGCTCGGCGTTGAGTTCCTTCTTGCCGCGCTTGCCACCAGTATCTACTGAAACACTCATGATTGAACTCCCATCTTGGGGGCCGGACATCGGCCCCCGCGTTCGCTGTGTCGACTAGTGCTGAGCGCCGGCGTCCGTGCGGCCCGCCACCACCAAATTGAGCGCCTCAACCGTGCCCTGGTTTACGCCGTCGAGGATGGCTTGTGTCTTCCCGTTGAGCACGGCGAACGCGGCAAGGCCGAAGATGCCGGTGCCGAGCCCGAAGGCGGTGCAGTTCATCGCCTCGGAAATACCTTTGGAGAGCATGGTCGCCTTCATCGAGGGATCCACGCCGGCCACGGCTCCGAACGACTTGATGAGGCCGGTGATGGTGCCGAGGAGTCCGGCCAGGGTCGCCAGGTTTCCCAACATAGCCAGGTAGCCGGTTCGCTTTTCCACCTTGGGCAGCTCGCGCAGGGCTTCCTCGTCCATTGCCTGCTGGATGTCATGCTCAGATCCGCCCGCCTTTTGCAGGCCGGCTGCAATGATCTTGGTGAGCGGCACCGGCGTGGCTTGGCAGGTCGAGATGGCGCCACGGATGTTGCCGCTGACGATCTGGGACTTGATCAGCTGATATCAGCCGGTCTGC
Organism: Myxococcales bacterium; assembly: GCA_003157315.1. The sequence goes on from PMJE01000408.1 coordinate 4,519, forward strand.
GTCGACTTTGCACTTTGCCAGGTAGGTTGTCCGGTCGAAGGTCAGATAGATGCGTGATGATGACGATGATGCAGAGGATTGGGTACATTCCCCATCCACCTTCTTTGAACGCTTCCATCAAAAACATGGCTCAGTCTCCTTTTCTTTGGCTTTGCGTAACTTGTTGGGCTACCCGTGCAGCGCAGCCTTTGCGCTAGCCAGCAGGTTGGTCACGTTTTTTCTCATTTCGCCGACGTCGTCGATGATTCCTTGGGTCTTGCCGTTAAGCCAAGCAAACGCAGCGAGGCCGATGATGCCGGTGGAGAGGCCGAACGCTGTGCAGTTCATGGCTTCGGAGATGCCCTTGGACAGTAGGGTCGCTTTTTGCGATGGGTCGACGCCTGCCACACCGGCAAACGCCTTGATGAGGCCGGTGATGGTGCCGAGCAACCCGGCCAGGGTGGCGAGGTTGCCCAACATGGCCAAATAGCCGGTACGCTTTTCGACCTGTGGCATCTCGCGCGAGGCGGCTTCATCCATGGCCGCGACAATCTCAGTTTCCGTCCGGTTGGCGCGCATCAGGCCGGCTTGGACGATGCGGGTCATGGGCGTAGGGTTTCCGGTGCAGACCTTGATCGCGCCTTGAATGTTGCCCGCCGAGATCTGCGAACGGAGCAGGGCAAGCAGCTTGTCCTTGTCAATCACCGCCTTGCGAAGAACCACAGCACGTTCAGTGACGATCGAGATGGTGATCATCAGAATCGTAAGAATGGGCCACATGCCCCATCCTCCCTCGTGGAAGGCATCGGCTAGCATTTTAAGGACGCTCATCTGTTCCTCCTTGGTCGTGGTGCCGGTGTCCCAGACAGCCAGGTCTGTGCGACAGGAAACCGGCCAGAGATTTGGGAAAGCGTGAGGTGTGCTGAAGAAGGGGTAGGTTAGGTTTGCGGGCTCGCTCCGACGCCAATCGCCCCAACAAGAATCACCCATCAGCTACGGAAGCATTTCCAATGCCACAGAAGAGGAGCGCTTGTCCAGCAAAGAATTCTCGCTTTTTAGCCGCTCGATGGAGAATTTCACCGGGGCTTTCTGCCACGGTCCGGGGAATCTTGGGGCGGTGTCGTGCCGGGGTCTGGACCCGAGGGCGGCGCTGCGGTACGAATAGGACTCGTGGTCACGCGCGTTCTCGACTTGGCGATTCTGTTGCTGCTTGCGGCGGCGATTCTCATGCCCAGGCCAGATGTGAAGGTCAAGCCTGCGCTGCCGCCAGATCCAGTCATGCGTCAGCGAGTGGCGGAGCTGCAGACCGAGCTTATGGCCACGCCGGGCAACGTGCCCGCTGCGTTGGAGTTGGCGGACATCTTCATGGACCTGCGCCATCCCGACTGGGCCTTCGCGTCGCTGGCAGGCGCGCTGGATGCCCATCCGGATGANNTACACCGAGGCCGGGAAAGCGTTGACTCTGTGCGAGTCGGGGTCGGCCGTGGCCTGCGGCGAGGCCGAGCGTGGCCGCCTCGATCTTCTGAAGAGCACGCTGGAGAGGGTGAAGAACCTGGACATGCGTCGGGATCCGAACTCGGCCAAGGAACAGCTCATCAGGGCACTGCGCATGACCTACATCCCCAAGAAGACGGCGCAGAAGCCAGGGAAAGCAAGCGCGCCATTTCCAGCGCCCGCCCCCAAGCCGGGAACGCAACCTTGACAGGGCCGGCAGAGGCCGGGATTATCTCGCCTTTACTGCGCCCGTAGCTCAATTGGATAGAGCATCGGCCTTCGAAGCCGAGGGCTGGGGGTTCGATTCCCTCCGGGCGCGCTAGGCCAAGGGACAGCGTCTTGACTTGGCCGTGCTCGCCAGGCATACATTCCCTTCCCGATCGACCCTGAGCGGGCGCATAGCTCAATTGG
>PMJE01000520.1 GCA_003157315.1 Myxococcales bacterium
GCAGTCGATGGTGTTGGCCGCGCCGCGCGTGGTCTGCGCTGACAGTGTAACCGCGTCGCCCACCTTGACCTTGAGCCTTTCCACCTGCGACTCGAACACCAGCATGGTGTTGGGCTCGGCCAAGTCCTCCAGCCGCCCGCTCACCAGTTCAATGACCTTGCGAAAGGCGGGCTCGTTCTTGATCTCGATACCGGTGATACCAGCCTGGGTCGAGCCAGAATCCGAGATGATCTTGGCCCAACCGCGACCACGATGAACCAGGCTTTCCATTTCGGGCACGCTCTTCTTCACCGCCTCGATGACCTTCGCATACTCGGTCACGACTGGGCCGCCCGAGCTGCTGGTCACCTTGAAGAAGCCGCCCACATTGACGNNTTGAGCAGGATGAGCAAAGCCGTCACACCGGCGATTGCCGTGGCCAGGAAGAAGGTGCGACGGCTGTGCTGAAACAGGCTGCGAAAGGCGATGCGGAGATCGAGAAGAAATCCCATGACTAGTCATCCGATTGCATGGCCTGGCGCGGGCTCACCCGCATGGCCAGCAGGCCTGGGTAAATGCTGGAGATCGCGCTCACCGCGAGCACGATTCCGAGTGAAATGATGACATTGGCCGGGCTCAGACTGGGATGTAGTCGCGGGCCCGAGAAAAGGAAATAGAGGATGTCGTTGGCCGCCGGTATGCCGACCGCGTGGATCACGCCCACCACGCCAGCCCCGAGCAACGCGCCCAGGCTGCCGAACAGCACACCCACTGCCAACGCCTCCACCAACAGCATGCCGAGCAAGAAGCGGCGCTGCGCACCCACCGCGCGCAAGGTCCCGATTTCGGGCATGCGTTCCAGGGTGGCCATCACCAGGGCGTTGTTGATTATCACCAGCGCCACAGCAAAAATGATCAGCACGGAAATGTAGAGCACAGCGCGGATCATGGTCACGAACTGCCCGACCAGGCCCGAGGCCTTCTGCCAGGTGATGGCGTGTAAGGGAATCCCGGCCTTGGCGCCAGCCGCCTCAATTTCCTTTATGGTCTGCGCAATCCTCCGCGGATCCTTGACGATGACGGCCGCATTGAGCACGTCACCTTGCTCAAGTTGCGCCGGATCATAGGACTGACTGGCGTGAGCTGCGCGCTGCTGCCTGCCCGCCAGGCTGCGCAAGGCTGCATCTGCCTGGTCAACCGGCGCCCCAGCTTTGCCGGAAGGCGCCGACTCGTCGACCTCCGGCCTGCCAAACAGCTCAGCCTCGGCTTGCTCACGCGAGACTTCCTTCATGCCCGCCACCGCCTTGATTTCCTGCACTTCCTGTGCGCGCTCCGGGGTGAGGAAGCCGTAGAGTTCACGGAAGGAAACCATGTCCATCAGGTTGAGCTCACCTGCGATGTGCGAGTCCTCCAGGCCCTCGAACACGAAGGTGCCGTACACGCGCAGCTTGGCCGACTGAACGTAGCCGCTCCTGGTGAAAGACTTGATGGTCAGCGTGTCGCCCACCCGCACGCGGTAGAGTTCCAGCTGGGGCGCCAACTTGTCGTAGAAGAAGCGGTAGCGGTGCGCGAAATTGGCGTCGTCGACCCGGAAGAATTCGGACAGCAGCTTGGCCACGTCGTTTTCCTGACTGGCAAGTTCTCCCTGCAGCAGGCGGCGAAAGCTGGCCGTCTTCTGCCCGTCGAGCTGCAACATGATTTCCTTCACCTCGGTGGTGTTCTGCTTGACAAAGCGTTGCAGCTCTTCGCTGCGGGCGATGGTCTTGCTGCGCTTGTTGATGCCATCGTTGATCCGGTCGAGCCGCAACGCCGTCTTCAGCTTGACCTGCTGCTCGTAGACCCACTTGGAAAACAAAAAGCCACGCTCGCCACGCGGAATGGGCGTGCCGTCGACTATTTTCATGCGGTCAAAGGACTTGGCAAAGGCGTCGGCGTCGGTGCCCAGGTAGCGCAAAAAGAGCATGTCGGCGTCGCTGGCCAAGGGCGCGATGCGATTCTCCAGAAACTCGAGCGCCGAATATGGATCGCGGTCGAACCCGGCCCACAACTCGGGCGAGACTGCCTTGGCCACTGCGGCCAGGTCTTCCTGGGCAATGGCCTTCTCGGCCTGGATCTTGCGTATGTTGTCCATCTCGGCGGAGAGCACGGTGATGATCTGGCGCACGTGATCCTTCTCGGACTCGTAGGCGGCCTGCACGTCTTCGCCCGCCAGCTTGCGCCGGGCCAGGGCGCGCAGCCGTTCCAGCACGACGTCCACGGTATTGCCAGCGATCACGGTGGCCGCCGAAAGGCCCATGGGGACGACNNTCCTTGGACTTGGCCGAGTACACCTGGATATGCCCTGCCACTGACCCAATCACGCTGCGACTCATGGACGCGTCCACGCTATCCACCAACGCCGTGCCCACAACCACCAACAGCGATCCGAATAGGATGATGCCGCCGACGATCATGGTCTTCAGCCGACTGGCGAAGAGATTGCGCAAAGCGATCTGCGCAATCACCTTGAGGGTGTCGAAATACCCGCGCATCAAACCGGCCTTCCCGTGGGTAGCCCGCCTGCGCGTACCGCCTCCTCGGCTGACACGCGATCCTGAACCTGTCCATCGGCCAAACGCACCACCGCGCTGGCGTAGGCCCACACGCGCGCGTCGTGGGTAGAGAAGATGAAGGTCGTCTTCTCGCTCTGGTTCAGCTCCTTCATCAAGTTCAGGATGTTGGTGCCGGTCACCGAGTCAAGGTTGGCGGTGGGCTCGTCGGCCAGCACCAGTTGCGGCCGGTGGACCAACGCCCGGGCGATGGCCACTCGCTGCCGCTGCCCGCCCGAAAGGGCGTGGGGCTTGTAGT
>PMJE01000282.1 GCA_003157315.1 Myxococcales bacterium
GATGTTGTCCTCGATAATCAGCACACGTCGACGGCTCTGCTTCGCTCCGACCTCCCTCGGGCTCGCCTCATCTGCGGATGCCGCTTCGAGCGGCAGCTCGACCACGAACTCAGCTCCCTTGCCCGGGCCGTCGCTGTGCGCGCGGACATCCCCACCATGCATCTCCACCAGACCCTTGACCAACGCCAGCCCAAGCCCCAAGCCGCCCTTGCTACGATCCAAGGTCGCCTCGGCCTGCATGAACGGTTCGAACAATCGACGCAACATCGTGGGCTCGATTCCAACCCCGTTGTCGCTGACCCGTAACGTGGCCCGTCCTCTCGACGGCGCGGCCGCAGTGCTGACCACGACGCGACCGCCAGCTGGCGTGAACTTGGCCGCGTTCTGCAGCAGATTCCCCACCATCTGCGCGAGGCGTGCTGCATCGCCGCTAATCGGCAGTCGGTCCGCAGTGAAGGTCGTTGCGACAGCTATTCCCTTGCCCTCGAAGAGGGAGTGATGGTCTTCGACGGTGCGACGAACGAGATCGTTTAGGTCGAGCGGGCCGCGCTGGAGCTGGATCTTGTTGCGCGAGATGCGAGTGACGTCGAGCAGGTCGTCCACCAAGCGAGCCAGTTGGCCACTCTGACGGCCGATCACTTCCTGGGCGCGCCTGGCCTGGTCCCCGCCCGGGGCCACTCGCTCAAGAACGTATAGGCTGTTGCGAATGGGGGTGAGCGGGTTGCGAAGCTCGTGCGAGAGAACGGCCAAAAACTCGTTCTTGCGTTGGTCGGCCTCGGTGAGCTGGGCATTGGCCACACGCAGGGCCTCTTCGGCCCGAGATAGTCTCTCCTTCTCCTCTCGAACCGCGGCAAGCAGTTTCTGGTTTTCGACNNGACGAGACCAACCCTATCCACTCCTCACCGCCCTTTCTATAGAAGCTGAATTCCGCATTCCGAATCACGCCGTGCTGCTGGAGTTCGCGGACGAACCGGTCCCGGTCCTTGGGATCCCTCCAGATGTTGAGCCGCGGGCTTCTATCTCCGACGACGTCACCTCGATCCCATCCGGTAATTTCCAGGTATCGCTGGTTGACGTCGATGAAGAGGCCGTCGTGTAGTCGCGTGATCGCCATTGCCGCGGTGTTGCCGTGGAATGCCTTGGCGAACTTTTCTTCCGAAAGCCGCAGCGCCTCCTCGGCCCCCTTGCGCTTGGTGATGTCGCGCATATAGACATCGAGGCCTGCCGTCCGTGGGAACATGAATACTTCGTACCAGCGACCGTTCAGGGGTGACTGGGCCTCGTAGTGCTCGTGGCTTCGCTTCTGAACCGCGTCCAGATAGTGCTGGTGGATGCGCGTGCCCGGGATGGCGGGAAACACCTCCCATATGACCTTGCCGAGCATCTCGCTGGCGGGTCGCCCGAAGGGAGCCCGTTCGGCCGCCGGGTTCACCACGACGAAACGCCACTCGTCGTCGAGCGAATAGAAGGCGTCCGCGATGCTTTCCAGGATCGCGGTGGTCCGGTCATGGGACTCGCGCAGAGCCGCCTCCGCCTGCTTGCGCTCGGTGATGTCCTGGACGATCCCAGCCATGCGCCGAGGCTGGCCGGTCTCATCCGTGCGGTGCCGGCCTGCCGCCCATATCCAGCGGGTCGTCCCGTCGTGCCGCAAGATCCGACATTCAAAGCTCCAGTCGCCCCGAGTGGCGAGCGCTTGACGGAAGTTGCGGTCTACCGCTTCGCGATCTTCCGGGAGCACGTGCTCGATGAACATCTCGTACGTCCACTGTGGCAGAAGCTCCTGGTAACCAAATATCTGGTCGTGCTGCAGGGACCGGTGCGCCGTGTGGTCCACCAGGTCGAGGTCCCAGGCGCCGGTCCTGGCGGTGTCGAGAGAGAAGGACAGCCGAGCCTCGCTCTCTCGCAGCGCCGCCTCGGCGCGTTTGCGCTCGGTGATGTCGCTAAGAAACGACCGGTAGTGGACCACCTGACCCCGGCTATCGAGCACGGGCTGGACGAAAAGCTCGACGGGCACGCGCGAGCCGTCCTTGCGGATGTATTCCTTCTCATAGCGCACGGGCTCTCCCGTGCGACTGGCCTTGCTCAGGCTCTCCGCCTCGCGTGCGCGCCATTCCGGCGGCGTGAGGTCGGTGGCCCAGGTGAGTCGTCGCTGTTCCAGTTCCTCGCGCGAGTAACCGGTCAGCTCGGCAAAGGCGCGGTTGAAGAGCAGTAAGTTACCGTCGGGAGCGCCCACGCCGAAGGGAGTGCTCGCGTGCTCGACCACCTCGGCAAGAAAGTGCTCTCGTTCGGTGGTCTGGCGGAGCGCGTCCTCGGCGCGCTTGAGTTCAGTCACGTCGACGAAGGTGACCACCACGCCGGCGATGAGATTCTCGACGGTGCGGTAGGGCACGACACGCAACACGAACCAAGCGCCCTGGGCCGAGCGGACCTGACGTTCGATGGGGGTGAGGGCGCGCAGCACCTCCTGCGCATCGGAGGCCAGATCCTGGCCGGCAAAGCGCTGCGCAAAATCCGCGAGCGGCCGTCCGACATCGGTCTCGATGAGGTGGAAGAGCGCAGTTGCGGCGGGCGTAAATTTCGCCACCCGCAGCGAGCGGTCGAGGAAGATGGTCGCGATCTCGGTGGCGACGAAGAGATTCTGCAGATCGCTGTTCGCGGCGCCCAGCTCGTCCACCTTCTGGCGCAGCTCGGTGTTGACGGTTTCCAACTCCTCGTTGAGCGACTGCAGCTCCTCTTTGGAGGTCTGCATCTCCTCATTGGCTGACTGGAGCTCTTCGTTGGTCGAGATGAGCTCCTCGTTCGAGGACTTCAGCTCCTCGTTGGCGGATTCCAGCTCCTCGACGGTGGTCTTCAGCTCAGCGCGCGTTGTGCGCAGCTCGTTCTCCAACTGCTCGACGGCGGGCTCGGCGGCCTCGCTGGCCCGGGAGTCCTCAGTGCCGCTTTCTTCGGGCGGCTCCATCTCTTGCAGCGCCACCAGAAACAGGCCCGCTTCGGGCTCTACTGCTGGCATGGGCCGCACCGTCAGGTGCACACGACGAGTCGAGTCCTCGCTTTCGACTGAGATGTTTTTGCGCACGATTTTGCGCCGTTTGTCGCCAGCGGCTCGCAAGGCCATGCGCAGCTCTTGCCTCAGGTTCCCGCGAAAAGCCTCAAGCAGGTTGGTGGTGGTCAAGGCGCCCGCAGGTAGTTGCAGGTGGCGGCTGAGTGGTCCGGCCACAAAAAGAACGTCGCCGCGCTCGTTGATGACCGCCGAGGGCGCCGCGTATTCTTCGAGCACCGTGCGTTCGAACGCGGCGCCGACCTTTTCGTGCGGGGTTTGCGCCCGGCGCTCAAGCATGCCCTGCGGGTTGGGCGAGGTCCCCGAAGCGCGCATGGAACTGCGACTCGATAAGGGAAATTCCACCACCGGCCGATTGACCGTCTCTTTGCGGCGGAAGATGCGATTCCGCTTGTCAGCGGCCTCGAATAGCTCGGGGCTGCCAGAGATGCCCTCGGACGGTCCCAGGAACAAGAAGCCGCCGGGGCGAAGTGCGTAGTGGAAGAGCGGCACGAGCTTCTTCTGGAGATCGGCGCTGAGGTAGATGAGGACATTCCGGCAAGAAATCAGATCGAGCTGCGAGAACGGCGGATCGCGGATGAGGCTGTGCTCGGAGAAGATGCACATCTCGCGCAGCTCTTTGACCGCCTGGAAATCGGCGACTCGCCCGGAACCGGTCGAAGGGTCGCGCACGAAAAAGCGTGCGAGGCGTTCGGGGGATACCTGGTCGGCGATGTCCGCCGGGTAGCGACCACGTCGGGCCTCGGCCAGCATCGCGGCGTCGAGGTCGGTCGCGAAGATCTGCGCGAATCGTCGCGTTTCGAGGCGATCGAGGTGCTCGCGCAGCAAAATGGCGATGGAGTAGGCCTCTTCGCCCGAGGCGCAACCCGGGACCCA
>PMJE01000377.1 GCA_003157315.1 Myxococcales bacterium
ACTTCTTCGCCACCCTGCGCCTGATGATTGTTCCTCTGGGTCAGCACACTTCCTACGAGGGGTACATCGAGATGCCGGGCGATCCGCGGTTGATAGCTGGGGCCGCCGGCCTGCTGTTGATGGGCGTGGCAGTCATGGTCTTGCGGAGGCGCAGTCGCTTGGCGGCCTTTGGGCTGCTCTGGTTCTTGCTGGGCGTCTTGCCCACGGTCACGGTTTGGAAGAACGCCACCGGCATGGCCGATCGCTATGTGTTCATCGCGTCTTTCGGTTTGATCCTGGCCGCAATCGCGCTTCTGTCAGTGCAGAGCGCCGGGGGACTTTTGCCCGACCGATTCCAGGCGAGGGTCGGGAAAGTCCAGACAGTACTGGCAGTCGCGTTCTCGGTCTTCTTTGCCGTGATAGCCTGGCAGCGGGTGCGGGACTGGCACGACACCGAGACACTGTTTGCCGACACCCTTGCCAAGGACCCAGCCAACATTTTCGCCGCTCGCACCTTGGGGCGCTACTACTCTGTGACAGCGTCAACACCAGAGAAAGCGGTGCCTCATCTCGAAAGATCCATCCAACTTGCCGAAGCACGAATCACCAAGCTCGCCAACCCATCGCTCGTGCACTTTGAGCAATACAACCTGGCGGAGCTGCGCAACGAGCTGGGCATCGTCAACCGCGAATCCGGGCAGTACGCAAAGGCCGTGGCGCTGCATGAAAGTGCCATTGCGGGGATTCCCGACACTGGCCCGGAAAGGTATCGAACCGCTGAGTACTATTTTCAGATGGGCCTTGCCTATGACAAATGGGCGGACCAGCGCAAGCATAGCGGCGAGCAGACGGGATTTGTCGCGACACTGGAGAAGGCCCTGGCGTGCTACCGGCAAAGCATCGACCGCCTTCCGATTTCATCCAAGTCCTATCAGAACGCCGGCTTGGCACTGTTGCGGCTAGGTCGTTTGCCTGAGGCCGAGAGTACCTTGGAAAAGGCATTGACGTTGACGCCTAACAACCTTGAGGTGATTGGGTTGTTGGCGAATACCTATCTGCAAGCCGGAAATCGAGCGAGAGCGGGAGCCTTATTGGACGAGGCCATGCGGAAGGCCGCACGTCGACAATGGAACGTGCCGCTGATGAGAGATCTGCAACGGTTGAAGAGCAAACTCGAGGGAGAGGCAGCTACTCCCACCGACCCTTCGCCCGACGCAAGCGCTCTGCTTGTTACTCTCCTCAGGAAACAGAAATACGACGAAGCCCTGCGGGTCGCATTGTCGCTGGAAGAGCGGCAGGATTCGCCCGACCCCTTGCTCCTCAACAACATCGGCCTGTGCTACTACAAACTCGGCCGCTACCAGGAGGCCGCGCGTGCGTACTCGGAGGCGATCAAGCTCCGGCCCGACTACGACACGGCCATGGACAATCTGTCGCTGGTCTACGCCAAGCAAGGCCGTTTGGAGCTGGCCATTTCCTTTGCCGAGAAGGCATTGCAGTTGAAGCCCAACGATGCCGGCATAACCCGCCACTTGGCGGCCTATCGGCGTCAATCCGGCGCAGAAAGCCAAGATGGCGCGAAGTAGATGGGTGGAGCACGGTAGTTACTCTTTGTTCGGCTCGCACGCCTTCACGTCGACGGTGCGGCTACCGGGCGGGCCGTAGCGCTTGACTACTGCAAGCTCGGGCCAAATCGGACTCTTGCGCGCGATCGCCAGCACTGGTGTCTGCAGACTGTCGGCGTCGGTACCGTAAACGCCGACATTGGGCCGCCGGTCAGGCGCAGATTCCTCGCCCAGATGCACGCGCGGGCTCTCCGCCAGCACGGCGCCTGCCAGTTGCATCTTCAACTCCTCAAAGGCCAGTTCCTGACTGCGAGTTGCCTCGCGTTCGGCGGGCGACGGGCAACTCTGCATGAGAACGGCTTGGTCGGAAAATCGCCCTTCAAACGATCCGGGCTTTTCCCAGGGCTCAAGCTGCACCGGCGATTTCGGCGCCCGCTGGAACCATTTGGCTGGCACGTCCAGGATCACCGCCCCACGGCCCATCAGCCCCAGGGCTAGCTGGCCGTCGGGCGCCTCGGCCATGGCCACCACTTCCGCCTCAGCCAAAGCCGGCACGGAAGGGTGCAGTGGCCGGGCCACGCTTTCGCTTTCCAGCAGCCACAGCCCGCGACCCGCCAGCCACACCCGCTTGGCGCGATCCCGCATGATGATGCCCACCTCGTCGTCCAGCCCGCTGGGTGCAAGCGCCTGGCAGTTTCCCCAGCGCAGGTCGTACAGGCACAGTCCTTGGTTGGTGGCCAGCAGCAGTCGGCCCTTGCTCCAGGCGAGCGCGTCGCGGACCTGCACGCGCACGCCATTGATGGCTACCGGCAAGTCGTTGATGAGTGGCACGCCCCCTGCCTCGTTGAGATCGAGACGGGCCATGGCCCAGGTAAATGCGGCAAACGGCAGGCCGATCCAGGGCGGGCCGACATCTTCCACAAAGCGCAGCGGCTCGCCCACCGCTGACTTGACCGACAGGATTCCTGCTTGCGTGTCGAGCGCACTGCCCGCGCCTGCCAAGGCGCCGTGCGTGGAAGAGGGCATGCTCATCACCATGCGCCACTTGCCCGCCGAGAAGTTCCACAGTCCCTGGCTGTCCACGTTCCACAGTTGCTTGTCCGGGGTGGCGAAGGTGTCGTCCGGTTCGAGCGCGAGGTCTTCCTGGCTGGCAACCTTGAAGCTGCCGCCTTGCCACTGGCCGGTGACAAAGGTGTCCTTTAGCCCATGGATATGGCCGTTGTAGTAGCGGGGCGTCCCGGCCTTGGCCACGATGATGTTGGTCTTGGCGTCGACGGGAATGCTCACCAGGGCGGCCCACACACGCTCCTCACCTTCGTTACGGCCGGCGCCCATCAGGTCGCGCGGCGGCGCCACGGTTTCGGGCACCGCACGCCAGGTCCCGCGCGAGTAGAGCAAGGGACCGCCGTGCCCGTAGAAGGCAAGGCCATCGCCCATGCGCACTATTTCGGTGGGGAGCGAGACAGCATCTTGTCCGTCGAGCAGGTGGCGATGCGTGCTGTCGGAAGTGATGTCGAGAAATCCTCCGCTCGCCAGGGTCAGGATGACCCGGTCGCCGTCGAGATGGGCCCGGCCCACCGCGCGCAGGTCTGCCCTGGCGCCGCGCTGGACCTTGAAGCCCAGCGACCCCATGGGCTTCCATTGCTTGGCCTTGCTGTCGACCTCCGCCACGTCCTGGGCTGACACCACAATGGCGCCCGCGCGGCCCGGCGCGGCCAGGATCTGCGCGATGGGCGCGTCGGGCGCCCCCGCCGGGATCTTCGCGCGATCGGCGCTGGCGGACCAGAGCGTGACCGCTTTCCCGCTGGCATCGACCCGGGCGATGAAACTGGCAGGGCCCTCGGGCCGGGTGGTGCCACCAAAGGCCCAGATCTGCCCGTCGGCGAGCTCGCTTGCACCCTGCAGCCCGTCCCAGCCGACGGGGATGTCCTTCATGGTACCCGCCTCGAGATCGATGACCTGCAGCCTGGCTTCGCGCTCGTCGCGACTGCTGGCAACCCAAAGGCGGTCCTTGCTGTCGAGGAAGAAACTATTGGGCGCGTCGAGGGGGTATTCTCGATCGTTGGCCAGGTCCTTGAGTTTGTGCGCGAATCCTCCGCCCTCGCTCGACCCATAGGGCACCCGGCGCGGGTTGCTGAAGGCGACCAGCAGGCCAGCCTTTCGGCGGCCGATCCATTCCGGTTGTCCGGTAACCTCACCGACTTGAGTCAGGGAAAGGTCGGTTGAGTTGACACGCACGATCGCCCCATTGGACAAGGCCGCATAGCTGCTACTTTCGTCGCCCGGGCCGATGCAAACGAAGCTCCGGCGCGTCTGTCGTTCGCCGAGCAGGCTGAAGCTGGTGCGATCAAACAGCAGCAGGTTTCCGGCGCGGCTCAGGGCAAGCAGCCGATCACCCACAATCAAACTGTCGCGCAAGGCGTTCCGATCTGTGTGGTACTCAATCGCGAGGGCGGTTGACTTGCGTGCGCGGGCACGACCGCCTGGCCACACCCCGGCGGCCTCATCCCGCCTGGATTCCACGGATCGGTAGGCCAGCAAGAACGCGCCACCGGCCAGAAGCACGGCGCCCGCCACCAGTCCGAGCAAGAGAGCGCGACGAGCCCGCGAACGGGCTGGAGCAGGGGATTGCCCCGAATCAGGAACGGCCACCGGGCTGCGGACGTCTCGGGCAGGTGATGGCGACGGACGGTCGGTGGCTGGCGCCTTGCGGTTTTCACTCGGAGCTGCCGCAGTCGATGCAGGCCTTGTGCCCGGGGGGGCAGTCCCGACGCCAGGGCGGGGGAGCGCGGGCCGCACCGGTCTTGCTGGAGCTGCAGGGGTGGCAGAGGCCACGGCTCGTCTCACCTGGCCAGCCGCGGTCGGTGGCACAGCCCCGGTGTCGGGACGAGGCACCAGGGGGATCGACCCTCGCGCTGGTTCGCTACCTGGCGGCGGCTGCCGCACCGCCGACGAAGGTGGCGTGATGCCGCCCGCGCGTGGGCTGGGATCTCCCCCGGAATTCGGCGGTTTGCGGGATGCAGGAACGACGGGGTTGGTCGGAGCCGAGCCGGCTCCCGATGCTGGCGGTGTTCCGGTTGGCGCGGAGCTGGCAGGAATTCCCGGTCCGACAAAGTCGGTGGGCTCAGGCAGTTTCAGCGCAGCAGCAAGCGCGCGCACCGCAGCCGACACCGCTGGACTGGAACGGGAAGGCGCAGACGCCGAGCTGGCCGTGCCTCCAGGCTGCGCGGGTTTGCCGGAAGGGGCGGTGGGCGAAGCGGGACCTGGCGGAATCGCCCGCGTCCCAGGTGAAGGCGTCCGGCCAGCCGGTGAGCCCGGCGTGGGCGCGTTCGATCCAGCATGGACGCCTCCCTGAGGCGTCTTCGGGGGAGGTCCAGGTGACATTCGGCTAGGGATCAGGATACACGACGATCCTGGCCCGCGATACGCAGATAGATGCTACTTGCTCGCCAGCAAACGCACCTCGACCTCGGGTGGATGCGCGAAATCGTTCCACAGACGATCGAACAGCTTGCTGTCCGGCTTGCCGTCGAGCACGACAAAGCGGTACTGCAGCTTGAGTGGCTTGCCAGGGAGCACGGTGATCGGCCCGCTCTTGGTCGGGGCAAAACCCATGACCGGATATTCCGGATCGATGAAAACCGCCTCGGGTTCCCCGCCGTTCTGCGGGTGCGACAGGATGGCCACGCCGGCCAGCTTGCCGTTGCTCTTGCCGCCCAGGTAGCACCAACGTGCCGACTTGCCTTGCGCCTTGCCGCGCTCCTGGCCTTCTGAGGTCAAGAAGAGTGACTTGTCTGCTCCCTGCCAATCGCGGTTGCCGCGCATGGTGATCCCACCAAACGGATTTTCGCCCAAGATGACCTGGCCGTCTGTTGCTTCCTGGCTTGACTGCAGGTCGACCACGAAATAGGGCGCCCGGCTTGCATCGCGAAACGCATTCACGGTCCAGCCTTCGCGCAAGACCGTGGTGCCGGAATGGGCGTCCCGGTCGGTGAAGAACTGATGCGACTCGAACCCGCCACAAAGCGGCCCGCCCCAAAGGGGAGTCACTGACTCCGTAGCCACGCGGCCTTTCCCTAGGCTGGTGTCCCAGAAATCCGGATGGCTGGCTTTAGACTCCACCTTCTGCCAACCGGACCAGATGCCGTGCTGATAGGGTTTGTCCTCGGGATAGTCGTCTGTGACCACGACGCCAGCGGGCGAATAGAGAGGATGAAGATAGCCATTGCGCGAGTACGCGGGCGCGATGGCTTTGCGGCTGGGCTGGCGCTGGGTCTGATAGCTGAGGATGGGCTTGCCGTCGAGGGTCAGCTTGACGCCGTCAGGGGTTTGCACGGCCAGCACGCCGCCCTTTCCGGATGGGTCGGTGGACTCCTGTTCTTCGCCCAGGTAGATTGCCTGCGCGCCCGCCTTCAGCGCCTTGAGCTTGAAAGCCACCTTCCCGTCCCCTTGCATCTGCGACGGCACACGTGTACCGTTCGGCGCGCGCACCAGCGCAGATCTGACCAGCGGTTGTCCCGGCAGAAGCGCGCTCACCGTGGTGTCATCGCGCGCACGCGAACCGGCCCTCACCGTAATCTCCCAACGTCGATGAAGCTTTGGGACAACGGTTTCAGCCGGCAGCTTGGGTGGCACCGGAGGTGTGAATTTCGCAGGGGCTTTTGGCGAAACGGGCTTGCTGGGCGGGGGCTGCGATGGCTTGGATTGGCGGCACGC
>PMJE01000205.1 GCA_003157315.1 Myxococcales bacterium
CGTGCAGATCTTCGACTACTCGGGGGATGACTCGCTTTCGTCTTTCATCGTCACGGAATTCATCGATGGCCAAACCCTGAAGCAGTTCCTGGCCAATCGGAAGTTGCCCGTGCCCGAAATGGCTGCGCTCATCGTGCTGGAAGTCGGCGATGCCCTGGCCCACGCGCACTCGCTTGGCATTATCCACCGGGACGTCAAGCCCGAGAACGTGATGGTCCGCAAGGACGGGGCCATAAAATTGATGGATTTCGGCGTGGCGCAGGTGGTGGACCTGGAACGGATGACCGTGACCGGGCAGATTCTGGGCTCGCCGGCCTACATGGCGCCCGAGGTGCTCGATGGCAAGACCCTCGATTTCCGCAGCGACATCTTCTCGCTGGGGGTCATGTTGTACCAGATGGCGACCGGAGTGTTGCCCTTCGCCGGCAAGAACCCGCATGAGGTGCTCAAGCGCATTGGTGAAGGCCGTTTCGCTGACCCGCGCACCGTGAGCTCGCGGGTATCCGACCAGTTGGCTAAGGTGATCGCGCGCTCGCTGGCGCGAAATCCCAACGACCGCTACGCGCGTATTGCCCTCATGCTGGATGACCTGTGCGCCTATGTGGTGGACGCGGGTCTCGAGAACCCGCGCGAGGAGCTGCGCCGGTTTTTCACCGCCCCGGAAACCTACGAAAAGGGATTGGACCACCGGCTCGCCACCGCCCTGGTGGCCTCTGGCCAGCGCGAACAGGCGACTCGTCACACTGCTCGGGCGTTGGAGCTGTGGAACCGCGCCTTGGCCCTGGAACCGGAGAACCCCACGGTTCTGGCCGAGCTACGCCGGCTGGAGCGAGGCGAACGCCTTCGGCGCTGGGTGACCGTGGCGGTCGGGCTGGCGCTGCTGGTCGGGATTGGGTCAGGCACGTTCGCCATCTGGCGCCACGCTATGCGGGCACGGCAAGGCGGAAATGGCGAGCGGATCGTCGCCACCCTGCAATCGCCGGCGGCGACCGGCCCGATCGCCGCGGGAGGGCCCAAAGCACCGGCGTCCCATCCCAAGTTGGCAGCCCGCCCGCAGAGTGTGCCTGTTCCGTCGAGCCACGCGCCCCGGGAGCCGAGAAGAGCCGCAGCGCCCGCTGAACGGGCCGAGCCGCGCGAGGAGGCCGCGCGCGAGTCAACCCCGGCCGCGGCCAACCCGCAACGGNNATCGTGATTCCCTGGGACGGGCCTCACACCTTGGAATTCCGCAACGACGCCTGCTGCAATCGCAAGGAAGTTACGGTTGGACCACAGGCCTACCGGCCGCCTGGGGATCATCTCTACGTAAATCTCGACCCCAAACCGGCCCGCCTGTCGGTGACCCTGCAGCCCGCGCGATCCGATGCCAGCATCCTGCTGCGCGAGGTGGGCGATGCCCGGCCCAATCCCTGGCGCACGACCGTTCGCCCGGGCGAAAGAGTGCCGGTTCCGTTTGACGCCGGCGATGAGATGCGAAAGAGTCTGGATGTCGTGGTCTTTCTTGGCGACAAGACGCTCACCGAGCGGGTCAACATCACCGCGGGGGAATCGCGGCAAGTAACTGTGCGGTTGGACCAGTAACGTGTACCTGGGAATCGTCGTTCTCCTGCTCTTCCAGGCAGCGCCCCCAGTCGTTCCATCGCCGGCGGCGGAAGAGCTTCGGCGCGGCAAGATCTCCTTTGACCGGGGCGAGTACGGCCGGGCCATCGAGATCTTGCGGCCCCTGCTCTACCCTGATATCCGCCTGGAATCAGAGGGCCAGATCGTCCAGACCTACCGCATGCTCGGGGTCGCTGAGGTTTTCCAGGGGCACAACGAGGTTGCCGCCCAGGAGTTCCGCAAGCTCCTGCAGGTGCGGCCCGCCTACCGCTTCGATCCCCTGCTCGATCCGCCACAGGTGGTGGACCTCTTCAATGGGGTTCTGCGCGCCCATGAGACCGAGGTCGCGGCCCTGGAGGCAAAGCAGCGGGAGGCGGCGCTAGCGCGGCAGCGCGACCGTGAACAGTGCGAGAAGCTGCGGGCCGGGCCAACCGTCGTCGAGAAACGCTTTGGCCGCAACTCGTTCGCGGTGAACCTGGTCCCGTTTGGTGCGGGGCAGTTCCAGAATGGCCACCGGATCAAAGGTTGGACCTTCCTGACCGTGGAGGCCCTGCTGGCCGCGGTCTCAGTGGCGGCGTTCTCGACCAACTTCGCGCTCTACGGCACAAGCCCCACGCGAAAATGTCAGCGTGACACCGGGGCCACCCCCTGCCCGCCCGAATACATCGACCATACCGACGAGAATCGGTCGCGTTGGCTTCTGCGCACCCAGGTGGCGAGCGGCGCGGCGTTCTTCGTCGCCGTGGCCTGGGGCATCGCGGATGCCCTGTACTACTTCAGGCCGGAAATCCCGCTAGCGCAGGCGCCGGCAGACCAAGCGCTGGCAAAGTCAAGCGCGCCGCAGTTTTTGCCGGTTTTGCTGGGCAACGCGCTTGGCCCAGGTCTGTACTTCCGTTTCTGACCAGAAACGGGGAAACTGCAGCCCATGGCTACCCTACGCATCCACATGCCCGGAGCGGGCGTGAAGGTGTACCACATCTACAAGAAACTCACTTCGCTCGGCAAAGGCGAAGGGGTCGACATTCTTCTGCCTGATCCGCTCTTGGCCGACACGCACGCGCACATCCACTTCGACGGTCGCGACTTCAACATCTCGGTCACAGACAAGGACGCGGACCTGCACATCAACGGGCGGCGGCGCAGCAAGCACCGGCTGACGCAAGAGGATCGCATCCGGGTGGGCAGTGTTGAGCTGGAATTTTCCCTCTACGACGAGCCGGTCACCGACGACGTCGCTGCCAAGACCATGGCCGAGCTGAACTCGTACAAGCGCCTGTTGGAGTTCTCGCAGAAGCTGATGGCGAGCTACGAGCTGTCGACCCTGTTCGATCAGTTACTCGACGTGGTCGTCCAGGTGACCAACGCCGACAAGGGCTTCATCGTGCTGCTCGAATCGGGCGAGCCGGTGGTCAAGGTGGCGCGCAACCTGCGCCACGAAACCATCTCGGACGCGGTCCGCCATCTGTCCGACGCGATCCTGGCCCGGGTAATGGCGACCAAGAAGCCGCTCATCATTTCGGACGCGCTCAACGACACCGACTTCAAGGATTCGCTCTCGGTGATGAACCTGCGCCTGACCTCGGTGATGTGCGTGCCCTTGCTCGAGCGCGGCAACTTGATCGGGATCATCTATGTGGGCAACGACAACGTGGCCCAACTTTTTGACGAGGCGGCGCTCGAGATCCTGACCATCTTCGCGTCGCAGGCCTCGCTGCTCATCCGCAACGCACTTCTGGTCAATGAGCTGCAACTCGACAAGCGATCGTTGCAGGAACGCATCGAACGCATGCGTTTTGGCGAGATCCTGGGTTCCTCGCCCGCCATGCAGGAAGTCTTTCGCAAGGTTGAGCGAGTGGCCGGTACCGACATCACGGTGCTGGTCACCGGCGAAACTGGCACGGGCAAGGAACTCATCGCGCGCGAGATCCACAACCGCTCACCCAGGGCCAAGGGTCCTTTTGTCAGCATCAACTGCGGCGCGATTCCGGAGAACCTGCTGGAATCCGAATTGTTCGGTCACGTGCGCGGGGCGTTCACCGGCGCGGTGGCCAGCAAACCCGGCCGTTTTCAGGTGGCCAACAAGGGCACCCTGCTGCTCGACGAAATCGGCGAGATGCCGATAGCCCTGCAGGTCAAGATCCTGCGCGCTCTGCAAGACCGCACCGTAACCCGCGTGGGCGACACGGCAAACGAGCCGATAGACATCCGGGTCATCGCNNGAGGCCGACACCAAGGCCGGTCATTTCCGCGAGGACCTCTACTACCGGCTCAACGTCGTGCACCTGCTGCTGCCGCCGCTGCGCGATCGCGGTGATGACGTCGTCGTGCTGGCACGCTACCTCTTGTCGCGCTACGCGCAGGAGCTGGGCAGCAAGGTGCGCGGCTTTACCCCCAACGCAATTTCCGCGGTCAAGCGCTACCACTGGCCGGGAAATATCCGCGAGCTGGAAAACCGCATCAAGAAGGCGCTGGTGCTGGCTGACAAAGCCCTGCTCGGCCCCGACGACCTTGGCATCGACTCCGACGAGCTGCCCGCCATCCTGACCCTGGCTGCCGCGCGCGAGCGCTGGCAGCGGCAGTACATCAACGAAGTGCTCAGCCTGAACGGCGGCAACCGCACCCGTACCGCGCGTGACCTGGGTGTGGATCCGCGCACCATCTTCCGGCACTTGGAACGCGAAGAATCGACCGCGGGTGCCGACGACATATTGCCCCCCGGCGACGACACGTGAGTTGGCAATTCACATGGCAAGTCCGATTCTCTTGCCGAGCATGGCTGGCTGCCCTGCCCCTGTGGGCCTGCGCCTGCGTTGTGCCGGTGGCGCCGCAGTTCGAGGACCCGGCGGGGAACTCTCCGCCGTACCTGGTTAGCAGTAGCCCGACCGCAGGCGCGGAGCTGCCGGCTTCGCCGTACACCATTGAGGCCACTTTTGGCGACCCCAATGTGCAGGACATCCTGACAGGCCGTTGGCTAATCGACTACCCGCCCTATGACCAGTACCTTTCGCGCCTGGCGCAGGAGGTGAGTCTGCCAACCACCGGGGCGGTCAAGCGGGAGCCGATTCGCTTTGCCGCGAGTTGCGCGAACATCGCGAGCGGCTCTGGGCTGCCCTCGCACCGTGTGACCCTGTCCGTGGCAGACCGANNGTGCGCACGACCTGGATCGTGGATCTGGCGTGCCCGTAGGGGCGACCTGCGGTCGCCCGCACGGCGGGCCGTCGATTTTCGGTAGCGTCGACCGTAGGTCGCCCGACGAATCACGATGAAGTTTGACAACAGGCCTTTGGCCTCGTAGCTTGTAGGTACTCGCCGGCGCTCCGGCGACGCGCGCTCCTCGCTGGGAGCCCCCTTCGACGGGCAGGGGTCGATTCCTCGTCGCCCCCAAAACACAGTGTCGCTAGCTACCCCACCCCAAGAATTCCGCCAATATCGCAGACTGGTTTCCTGGACGATTCTTTCAGTCATCGCGCTTGGCAGCCTGTACCTACTGGTGTCAGTGAGCGTAAGCCTGTACCGGCAGCGCCACGCCCTGCCGGTGGGCGAGGAAGTCAGCGCCCTGGTTTCGAACGCAGAGCTGAGCAGTTGCTTCGCTGAGCTGCGGGACGTGTCGGTCGCGCTACGCAAGTATTTGGAGCGCTCGCACCACCTGCTCGCCAACGACGACGCCGATGAACTGCAACGCTGGGCCGACGAAGGTGCGGTTTGGCGGGCGCAGTGGATGGGACTCGGACGACGCTGCCGGTTTGCTGCCGAGACGCGGCCCACCCAGGCGCGCAAGGAAATGGAAGCTTTGGCCGCAGCTCACGAAGAGCTGGGCAACATTCAAACGACGTACACTGAGGCGCTGAAAAGATTCGCCAAGGATCTGGTCCCGCGTTTGGGCCGCCTTGACAAGCGCCTTGCGAAACTCGGCGAAGCCATAGGTACGACTGGCTCGCCATCAGGAGACAAGCAATGATCGATCAAGCACAAGTCAGAGACAACACCGACGCCCCGTCCGCCGCCCCTGCGGCCGACGACGCTGCCGTCGAGAAGAAGCCTTCATTTACCGACATGGGCCTGCGGCCCGAAGTCCTGCAGGCGTTGGCCGAGATGGGATTTGTCGAACCGATGGAGGTGCAAAGCGTGACCTTTCCATTGGTGCGCGCGGGCCGCGACATCATGGTCCAGTCGCGCACCGGTTCGGGCAAGACCGCGGCCTTCGGAATTCCCTTTGCCGACGGGATGGTCGACGCCCAACAAAAGTCGGTGCAGGCCATCGTGCTTCTGCCCACGCGCGAGCTGGCGCTGCAGGTGGCGGCCGAGATCGCGCGCATCAGCGCCCAATCAGGGTTGTCGATAGTTCCGGTATATGGCGGGGCGCCCATGGGCCGACAGATCGAACAGCTGCGCGCGGGCGGGCAGATTGTGTGCGGCACGCCCGGACGCATACTCGATCATTTGCGCCGCGGAACTCTGCACCTGGACAAGGTCAAGTGCGCGGTGCTCGACGAGTGCGACGAGATGCTCTCCATGGGCTTTCAGGAAGACATCGAAGCCATCCTGGAACGGACGCCCAAGGAGCGCCAGACCATGCTCTTTTCCGCCACCCTGCCCGAGGGAATCCAGCGTCTCGCGCGCCGCTATATGCGCGAGCCTGAGATGGTGACCCTGTCGGCAGACTTCGTGGGCGTGCACGAAATCCACCACATTTACTACTCCATCCCGGGTGGACAGCGTGAAGCCGAACTCACGCGCGTGCTCGCCTTTGAAAATCCTGAACGCGCGCTGATCTTCTGCAACACCCGGGAAGAAACTGGCCGGGTGGCGGAATACCTGCGCCGCCAAGGGCTGGACGCCGAGGCCATTTCGTCGGACCTGTCGCAGTCGGAACGCGAGAGCGTGATGACGCGCATGCGGGCTGGCAACATTCGTTTCCTGGTGGCCACCGACGTGGCGGCACGGGGAATCGACATTGAAAACTTGCCCTGCGTGATCAACTACACTTTCCCGGAATCGCCCGAGGCGTACATCCACCGCACCGGTCGAACCGGGCGGGCGGGCCGCTCGGGCCACGCGGTGTCGCTCATCGGCCCCACTGAGGTCGGCTCGTTCTACTACCTCAAGTTGCTGTACAAGATCCGGCCCGAGGAGCGNNGTGATGGGAGCGAGTGACGGTGAGCGGCTGATCGGATGTCTGCTGCGTGGGGCTCTGTCAGGGAAAGAGACGACTGTCGCACGGACTGCGCCGCCTCGTGAGGAGGACAAAGGCGGGCGCGCCGAAGCTGCTCCAGCCGACAAGGCCGGCGACGAATCGGCCCGGCCTGGCCGCGAACACACAGAGGAACGCAACAGTCGCGGTGGCTACCGGGATCGCGAACGGCCAAGAACGGATCGCGGCCGGCCGCCGCGCGATCGCGAGCGCGGCCCGTCTGATCGCCCGCGCTCAGGTGGCGAGCATCATGAGCGAGTCGAGCGCAGCCCGCGACCCGAGCGAGCCGCCCGGCCCGCGCAGTCAACGCCCACTTCCGCAGCCGCGCCCAGTGATGGTCGCGAATTCTGGGAGGTGTGGAGCGAAGAGGTCGGACGCACGCCCGCCGCAAGCCCTGCCCCGTCGCCCGAGGCGACTGAGGCGCTTGAACCCAGTTTGTCTGCAGTCAGCCCACCGCCACCTGCATCCAGCTCCCAAGCGCCAGCGCCAGGCTACCAGGCGCCCGCGCCTGGCCAGGTTCGGCTCTATCTCAATTTGGGTCGCAAGGATGGCATCTCGACTGAAGAGATCGTGGCACTGTTGGCCAGCACAGGCGTGTCAGTGCCCGCAACGTCCATCGACACAATGAACACGCACACCTACATAAACGTCGATGCCGCCGAGGGCGAAAAGCTGTGCGCAGGCTTGGTGGGCAAAGAACGCAATGGGCGTGCGATCATGTGCGAGCCCGCGAGGCCGCCGCGGCGGAGGTAGACAACCGGGAGCCCGACAGTGGCACCGTTGGCGTGCGTCTGTGGCGGGTTTCACGACCAGAAGCCCGACCTTGGTGAGATCTGACCAGAAGCGCGTGGGACTGCACGGGCCTGACCGCCCAAATCCCTCGGACACCGCTGACGACTGCCCGGACTCGCTCTGCTTCTCGTCGATTCTTGAGGTCATCGTCGTGACATCGCGTGCTGGTGGACATGATGTTTTCACATGATATATTCGAGACATGAAGAGCCTCGTTACGACCCTGACCGAACGTGGTCAGGCATCCCTGCCCGCATCGCTACGCAAAGAACTGGGGCTCAAGCCGGGACATCGGCTACGTTGGCAGAAGCTCTCCTCGTGCGAGGTGCGGCTGCTCGTCGAATCGGGGAAGCACATCGCCGGACCCAAGGCCATGCTGGGATTCGCCAAGACCTTTCGCAGCCCCAGGCGAACCGCCGACTGGATGAAGGATCTGCGCGCTGGTGAAAAGTCCCGATGAGCTGGGTGGTTGACACCTGCGTCCTTCTCGACGTACTCGAAAACGATCCAAGCTTCGGGCCTGCATCGGCGAACCTGCTTGAGAAGTCGCTGCGGGACGGTCTCCTCCTCTGTCCGGTGACCATGGTTGAGTTGTCGCCGGCCTTCTCCGGCAGCCTGGAAACTCAGAAGCACTTTCTGGAGCAAGTTGGTATTGATTTCACCGAAGGCTGGACGTTCGCGGACACTGAGTGCGCGCATCGTGCCTGGAATGTCTACGTCCAGGCTCGACGCGCGAGCGATACGCCGAGGCGCCCACTTGCCGACCTGCTCATCGGCGCCTTCGCGTGCCGGCACCAGGGACTGATCACACGCAACCCCACCGATTTTCGCCGCTGGTTTCCCAAACTGAAACTGCGGCAACCGTAAAGGGGTGCAAGGAACTCAACCTTGGTGAGGTCCCATGCAGAGCGTGACGACCTTCGTGGGCAAGTGAGAGTGCTTGCCAACCCCACGATTGCAGGAACTACGGAAACTGGACCTGAACAGGAACACCACTCTGGTTTGTGGAGTTGTCGCCGAGCTCGCCATCGTTGTCGTAGCCCCAGCATTGCACTCCGCCGTTGACCAACGCGCAGGTGAATTGTGCGCCGGCCGTGACTGCCGTGACTCCCGACGTCAGGCCAGACACCTGAACAGGAGAGTGCCTGATTGTCGTGGTGTTGTCGCCGAGTTCGCCCATTTCATTGTCGCCCCAGCACTTCAGCCCGCCGTTGACCACAGCGCAGGTGTGATTGTCGCCGGCAGCAACGTCCGCGACGCCTGATGTGAGACCCCACACCTGAACAGGAACATCCCTCTCGCTTGTCGAGGTATCGCCGAGTTGGCCAGTGCTATTGTAGCCCCAGCACTGCACCCCACCGTTGACCAACGCACAGGTGTGACGGCTGCCCGCGGTGACGGCGGTGACGCCTGATGCCAGGCTCAATGCCTGAACAGGAACGTTGCTCTGGCTTCGTGGCGAGTTATCGCCGAGTTGGCCGTAGTAATCGCTGCCCCAGCATTGCATTCCGCCGTTGACCACCGCGCATGTGTGAAAGTCACCGGCGGCGATGGCCGTGACTCCTGATGTCAGGCCCAACACCTGAACAGGAACAAGGCTAGAGGCTTCCGCGAGGTTGTCGCCGAGCTGGCCTTGGTCATTGTGGCCCCAGCATTGCACCCCGCCGTTGACCACCGCGCATGTGTGGCCGGCGCCACTGGCGCTTGCCGTAACCCCTGAAGTCAGGCCCAACACCTGAACAGGGACAAGCGTCGCCGCAGTGGAGTTGTCGCCGAATTGGGCGTAGCCATTGTAGCCCCAGCATAGCGCCCCGCCGTTGAGCGATGCACAGATGGCGAAGCTGCTGGGGCCTGCGCCGATGCTGGTGATGACTTCCGCAGCACTGCTGCCACCACTTGCTGTAGTTCCGCCGGATGTCGTAGCTCCACCGTTGCTGGTCGTCCCGCCTGCTGTCGAGATCCCACCGGCACTAGTCGTCCCGCCGGCTGTCGTAGTTCCACCAGCACCGGTCGTTCCGCCGGATGCCGTAGTTCCACCGGTGCTGGTCGTCCCGCCGGCTGTCGTAGTTCCGCCAGCACTGGTCGTTCCGCCGCCAGTGCTCGTCCCCCCGGTCGCTACGCCACCAGTGGCCGTACCGCCGGTGCTCGTCGCGCCGCCGGTGCCGATCGTGCCTCCCGTGCCAGTAGTGCCTCCGGTGCCCGTGGTTCCTGCGCTGCCGCCGGTCCCACCGGTTCCGCCTGTAGCTGTGCCCCCAGTCGCAACGGGCGCGTCGTTGGCATCCACGCCGCCCGTGACAACCGGCGCGTCCCTGCCATCCGTGGCCGTGGGCCCGTCCGTGACACTTGCACCGCCGGTTGCAGTTGGGGCGTCGATTCCACCAACACCGCCTGTTACAACCGGCGCATCGATGTTGCCCGCTCCACCCGCTCCGCCGGTGCCAGCTTGATCGGCAGGAAAGTCAGTGGCCGCATCAAAGCCGGGCGAGCTGGAGTCAGGGACTCGCGTCTCCCCGCGATCTGTGGCGTTGACGTCGAGCACTTGCCTGTCGGCGAAGATGTCACGTGCGCTGTTCATATCTGCCGGCGCGTCGGTGGGCGTGACGTCTGTCGGAGCGCTTGCCGCATCAGTGGGCGAGAAGCACGCAGCCTCGTCGGGCTGGTTGCAGCAGAAGCCGGGCTTCTCGACAGCAACGCCCACGCACCGGTAGCCCGATGGACAGCCATTGTCGTCTTTGCAGGCCAGTTGGCTGGGATCGACCTTGGGATTGAACGTGCAAGCGGCAGTCAGCAGAAACGCCGACGCGGCCAAGAAGGTGTTCCGATGCTGCATGGGCTAGAAACTCCCCTGCACTACCGCGCCGGTTCCGCCTGGCAACAGCACCGGCAGCAAACTGACGGAATCAGAGGCGGGCGATTGGGCCGTTCGATAACCGAGGTAGTACAGCACCACGCCACCCGCGAGAGCAGCCGCGCCCACGCCGTAGCCCACCCACTGCAGATCCTCGAACAACTGGCCGCGGTCATAGGTGGTTCTGCTGAAGCTGCGTTGGGCGGCATCGGAGGTCACGTCGTTGGAAAGGCTGTGGGTCTCGATGCTGAAGATCACCCCAGTGATCAGGGCCGCGGCCCCCACGGAGCCGATCACAATCCCCGCAGTTCGCAGGGAGGCGCCTCTGTTGTCCGCAGAAGGCCGGCCTGGCGCGGTCTCGACAACCCCAGCCGGAATCGGGACAGCAGTCACCGCAGTAGGCGCCGACGTGCTGGTCGCGGCAGGTGCGGGCGCCTCGAGCGGGGGCGCTGCGGCTGGCGGTGGAGGCGTCACAGGCGCGGCCGCGCCTGGCATTGCCGGGCTCTCCTGCTCGGCCTTCATGGCCTTGCACTCGGCGATGTGCCCATTCACCTCGGCCTTTTCCTCAGCCGACAGATTCTTGGCCTTGCGCAAGAACTCACGAAAACGCAGAATCGCCTCGCTGAACTTGCCATTCTGCTCGTAGCACCGACCCTGATTGTAGATGTAGTTCACGTCCCCGGTTTCAGCGAACATCTGGGCCAACAGATCCACGCCCGCCTGAAAGCGGCCGGCAAGACACTCGCTGCGCGATTGGGTCTCGCGCGGATCCGCCGCTTGCGCACGTGCCGGGGCACCCGCCAGCACGAACGCACAGCCCACTGCTGCGGCCAGCCCGTGCCGGCACCGTCGCAGCCAAGCTGCCCTCGTCCTGGCGACATAGCGTCTACGCATGATCGACCGTGCCATTTGAGCGTCACGATCCCGGCGTGTCAACTACGGACGTGATCCGACCAGCCGACCAGCGCCCACATTCAAGCGGCCGGCACGAGTCCACGAGGCTAGCCAGACGTGGCACCGAGCCCGCCACCTCACGCGCTCCGTCAGGAGTGAATCCGCGAGTTTGACTGGGGAGAGGTCGTGGCGCAGAGTTGAACCATGAAGGGCGAGTTCACCGCAATCATCGAATCTGCGCCCCAGGGCGGCTACTGGGCCATTTCTCCCGAGGTTCCAGGCGCCAACGGCCAGGGGGAAACCGTCGAGGAAGCCAAAGCGAGCCTGCGCGAAGCGATCCAACTGATCTTTCAGGATCGGCTGGAGGACATCAAGCGCGGTCTGCCCGCTGACGCGATCCAATCGGTGGTCGCCGTCGGATGAAACGGCGCGAACTCGAGAAACGCCTTCGCGTGGCTGGGTGCATTCTGAAACGCGAAGGTGGTTCGCATTCACTGTGGACCAATCCGCGCACGGGCGTTGTCGAGGCCGTGCCAAGGCATCCGGAAATCAAAGAACCTCTTGCAGTCAAGATTCTGAAATCGCTCGGGGCTGGGTGAAGCAGTTCTTGTCGTGGCTGTCTCGCCCTTACGGCTGGGATCTCGGGTGTGGTATTGGAAGTGGATGTCCATGGCTCGGCTAGGCTCGCGTCCTGGCCCTCCCGAACCGCGCAGTCCGGGATTCACACATTGGCCGCTCATCGCCGCGGCTGGCGTCGGCGTGGCAGCTCTGCTGGCCTACCTGTTCACCATGTACCCCGATATCGCCGGCGGGGACAGCGGCGAGATCGTTGCGGCCGTCGCCTCAGGTGGCGTCATCCACCCGCCCGGCTATCCACTGTACTCGCTGCTCGGCAAATTGTTCGTCCACTTGCCGTGGCGGACGCTCGCCTGGCGACTGGGCCTGATGTCGGCCGTGTGCGACGCCGCGGCCGCCGCGCTGCTGTGTCTGGGGGTGGCGCGCTGGAGCCGATCTGCTTGGGCCGGGGTGGCAGCGGCCGGGCTGTTCGCTTTTTCGCCGGGGATCTGGGAATACGCGATCTGCGCCGAGGTCTTTGCCCTCAACAATCTGATGGTGGCGTCGCTGCTCTTACTCGCAGTGCTCTACGCCGACAGTAGGAATTCCCGGTATGCGCTTGCGGCTGCCCTGGTCTTCGGTCTCGGACTCTCGAACCACCACACCTTTCTCTTCGTCGCGCTGCCGGTGGCCGCCTGGGCCTTGTGGCACGGCCGAAGTGACTTGTGTCGGCCGCACAGCTTGGCGCTCATGGCCACTCTGTTCGCGGCTGGGCTTCTGCCATACCTCTATCTGCCGTGGGCAGGCGCCCGACCAGCCGCGGTTTCGTGGGGGGTGACAGACACATGGGCCGGGTTCTGGACCCATGTTCTCCGGCGCGAGTATGGCACCTTTCAACTCGCGGTGGCTGGCGTGGGTTCACACGTCCCAGGCAACGAACTGGTCGCCGCCTGGTTCGGCGACCTTCTCCGCCAAATCGGCTGGTGGGGCATGGGGCTGGCTGCCGTGGGTTTCGTGGCATCAACCTGGCGGACGGAATGGAAGCAACTGGGCCTCGCGATCATGGCCGCTTTGGCGCTCGCTGTGCTCGCTTTCGCCGCGCTCGCGAACCTGCCGGTGGCCGATTCGCTGCACCGCGGGATAGTGGCCCGTTTCTGGCAGCAGCCCGAGATCTTGGTGTGCGCCTTCTGCGGCCTGGGACTGGCCGCTATTGAGCGCGCTCTTCGTCGTCGCGCTGTGGTGCCAGTGCTAGCCGTGGGCCTGATCGTCTTGCAGGGAACGCTTCACTGGCACCACATGGACCGGCACGACAGCCTGCTCGTGCGCCACTACGCCGACGAGATGCTGCGGGTCGTGCCGCGCGACACGCTGCTGGTCACCAAGGGCGACCTCATAACCAACACGGTCCGCTACCTGCAAGTGGCGGAACGCCAGCGGCCCGATGTACGGGTGGTCGATCAGGAGTTGCTCGGCTTCCTGTGGGACCGCGGCCGGCTGGCTGCCGTATATCCCGAGGTCGCTATCCCTGGCAACCGGCTTGGGCCGGGCGGGTTCTCAGTCAAGGATCTGTTCGACGCCAACATTCGCCATTTCCCGATCGTGGTTTGCGGCGGCCTCAAGGCCGGCGACAATTCCACATTCGCCAGCTACGAAATGTGGCCACTGGGAGTGTGCGAGCGCGTGCGTCCGCGAAGCGAGCCGTTCGATGTGGATAGCTGGTTGAGCGAGAGCGCAGCGGCGTTGCCACGCATTGATCCAGGGCAGACGCCACAGGGCTCCTGGGAAGAAATCGTTGTCCAGGATCACTGGGGCGCGCGCCAGACGCGGGCGGCGCAGCTCATCAACTACGCGGGAGCGCTGCCTGAACGGCGACCATACCTGCGGCTTGCGGCAGAGATGCTCGGGGATATGGTGCGGGATGATCCGGATCCACCGGCGCTCGCCTACAAGACACTGGCCATCGCCCTGGGGCGGGCCGGCCTGCAAACACCCGAGGACAAGCAGCAGGCAGCCGCCGCGTGGCGGGCCTACTTGCGGGTCGCACCAACCGACGACCCAATGCTGCCCCAGATTCGCAAGGAACTGGAAAGGCTCACCCAGTAGGAGTGGGCATCAGGTATTCAGCTCCAAGGCAACGCTGGCGCCAGGCGCACCAAAGAGAAAGGGCCCCCACTTCTGGAGGCCCTTTCTTGCACGCTCGTGAGTCTAGTTCATGGGTTCACCGAGAGCCCAGCTTTCACGGGAGTTCCAATGGGTAGGCAATCGCGTCTCCAGTAACCGGGTTAGCCACGTAGTAGGAAATGTCATACGTCCAGTTCGTGCCACTGACGAGAATTAGATTGTTCGCGCCTTTCGCGCGGATGGCGGTAACGGTAGTTTGCATCCACTCCCAACCAGGGCATCCTGGGAAGGCCTGACCGAAACCAAATGCGTGGCGGTCAGCGGGTGTCAACCACCGACGCGGTCAAACCGGCGACCACGATTCCCGGCTAACCCGTGTTACTTCGGCGTCAGCTTTCTCACCGCTAGAGCGTCATCGGTTGTCCAGTAGACACTCGTACTGTCAATGGCGAGGCCGTGGCGGGCTGCCTCGCCTGCGGCGAGAGTGGTGGGGGTACCGCCGCTTATCGGCACCGTCATCACATCGCCGCTGTTCACGCTCGGCCAGTAGACACTCGTGGCGTCAACCGCGACGTCGTACAGATCGCCCTGGCCTGAGGCAAGAGTCGTGCGCGTGCCGCCGGCAAGCGCCGTCTTCATCACCGTGCCGTCGCCGTAGTTTGTCCAGTAAACGCTCGTGGCGTCGACCGCGATGCCATGGGGATCGCTCTGTGCTGAGGCGAGGGTCGCGGTGGTTCCGCCACCTTTGAGCACCTTCATCACCATGCCGTCTGCGTAGTTATTGTCGTACGTCCCTTTGTTCGTCCAATAGACGCTCGTGCCGTCAAGCGCGACGCTGTACGGGTTGGTTTGCCCTGAAACTAGAGTAGTAGGGGTACCACCACTGCCGGCCACCTTCATCACGGCGCCATCAGTGTCGGTCGCCCCGTTGTTTGCCCAGTACACGCTCGTACCGTCAACCGCGATGCCGATGGGGTAGACCTGCCCTGAGGCGAGAGTCGTGGGAGCGCCGCCGCCGATGGCCACCTTCACCACGGTGCCGTCGTTGTGAGCATTGGCGGATGTCCCATTGTTTGTCCAGTAGACGCTGGTGGCGTCAACCGCGATGCCGTCGGGGTTGCCCTGGCCCGTGGCGAGAGTGGTGGGGGTGCCGCCGGCACTAGCCACCTTCATCACCGTGCCATCGCCGTTGTTTGTCCAGTAGACGCTCGTGGCATCAACCGCGATGCCCAAGTTGCCGTTCTGGCCTGAGGCGAGAGTCACCAGGCAGCTACTCTCAGTGCACACAGCCGTGGAGGGTGAAATGGCATAGCACTTGGCGCCGCAGGCGCCACAGTTGTTTACCTCCGTGGTCAAGTCGGAGCACATGCTTGCGCACATCGTGCCGGAGCAACTTCCGCCTGAGGCGCCGTACAGTTCAGCGCTCGCGGTAGCAGAAGTGGTGTCAGTCTGCCCGCCGGCAATCAGCACCGTCCCGTTGAGCAATGGCGTCGCGGTGTGGTCCTCCCTTGCCGCAGTCATACTGTGGGTGCCCACAAACGTGCCGGTGATTGGGTCGTATACCTCCGCGCTCGCCAGCATGAGAAGGTTGGCGACATCGTATCCGCCGGTGATGAGCACCTTCCCATCCTGCAACAATGTCGCTGTGTGCCCATTCCGAACCTCGGTCATGTTGCCGGTGGCCGTGAATTTGCCGGTATCTGGGTCGTACAGCTCCGCGCTCGCGCTGGAATTCCCGCTGTCATCTTCTCCGCCGGCGATGAGCACCTTCCCGTCCGGCAACAACGTCGCCGTGTGGTACCACCTGGATGCGGTCATGCTGCCGGCGGTGGGCATGAACTTGCCGGCGCCCGGGTCGTACAGCTCCGCAGTTTCGCCGGTGATGAGCACCTTCCCGCTTTGCAGCAACGTCGCTGTGTGGCCTGACCTCTTCAGACTCATGGACCCAATCGCGGCGAATTTTGCGGTGCCCGGGTCGTATATCTCCGCGCTGGCGAGATACACAAAGATCCCGGAGGCGCTGACATCTGTATATAGGCCGCCCGCGACGAGCACCTTCCCGTTTTGCAGCAACGTCGCCGTGTGACTGTCCCTCACGGTGGTCATGCTGCCGGTCAGGGTGAAGGTTTCTTGCAGCACCGTGACCGTCACCCGCGCCGACGCGGAGCCATTGAACGTGAGCGTGTAGGTCGTGGTTTGGGTAGGCGCGACCAATTGGTAGTTTTTGCCCAGCACCGAGCCAATGCCCGGATCGATCGACAGGGTCGTCGCGCCTGTCACGCTCCAGGTGAGCGTGCTGCTTTCGCCCGCAAAGATCGCTGCAGGCGAGGCAGTGAAAACCAGCGGCGCGCCCGCATCCGCGGCTGCGTCGGTGCCTCCGGTGGCAACCGGCGCATCGAGGTTGCCCGCGTCGACTGCACCGCCAGTGCCCTCTTGCTTGAGGTCGGGTGCCGCAGCAACGTCGCTCGTTCCTTTCAAGTCTGCTGGCGCGTCGGTGCTAGCCACATCCGTCGAAGCGCCTGCCTCGGCAGGCGGCGATGCTTGCGGCCCGAGACACGCGGCTGCGTCGGGCTGGTTGCAGCAGAATCCCGGATGTTTGCTGGTTACCTCCACGCACCGGTACCCCGAGGGGCAACCGTTGTTGTCTGTGCAGACCAGAGTGCTGGCGTCGGCTTTGAAAACGGGGTTGTACGTGCAAGCAGCGCCGCCAGTCAGCAGCAGCGCCGACGCGGCCACAAGTATTTTGCTACGTTGCATGGATGAGAACCTCGGCCGCGCTAGTATGCATGATCGACCGCCGCATTTGAGCGTGGCGGTTGCCGCGTGTCAACCAAGGACCCGGAAGGACCCGGAAGTACCTTGACGCGCACGTGGGAACGCGGTCAAATTAGTTCCCGCACGGGAGATTCCATCGTGATCGGTCTGCGCCTTAACAACTACGAAATCATTTCGATTATCGGCGAAGGTGGAATGGGCACCGTGTACCTTGCGCGCCACACCTTCACCGGGCGCAAGGCCGCCGTGAAGCTGCTGCACCCCCAGCTGGCGCAGGACCAGGTGCTGGTCAAGCGCTTCATGAACGAGGCGCGCGCCACTGCCGCCATCGGCCACCCCAACATCATCGACATCATCGACGTGGGCTTCCTGCCCGACGGTCGCACACCGTACCTGATGATGGAGCTGCTCCAGGGCGAATCGCTCGGCAAGCGCTTGCAGCGCCAGCGTCCCCTGCCCGTCCCCGAGGCCATCGAGATCGCGTGCCAGACTGCGTCCGCGCTTTCCGCCGCGCACGCGTGCGACATCGTCCACCGCGACCTCAAGCCCGACAACCTTTTTCTGGTACCTGATCAGTCGCTGCGGCCGCTGCGCATGCGAGTGAAGGTGCTGGACTTCGGTATCGCGAAGCTACGGGGCGAGCTTTCCGCCGGGTCGGTCAAGACGCGAACCGGGACCATCATGGGGACGCCGCAATACATGTCGCCTGAGCAGTGTCGCGGGGTTGCCGACCAGATCGATAGTCGCACTGACATCTACACTCTCGGCATCATTGTCTACGAGATGCTTTGCGGCTCGCCTCCGTTTCTCAGTGAGGGACTGGGCGACATGCTGATGATGCACATCGGCACCCAGCCCAAGCCGCTGCGCANNCCCCCAGTCAAGTGCCCGAGCAGGACACGGCCTCCCCTGGCGACCAATCGACTGGAGGTCCCGCTGTCATTACCTGGACAAAGGCCATGAGCACCACCCTGGCCTCGACAACCGGCCAGGTCCTCACTGGCAAGCCCACCATGCGCGTTCGGCGCGGGGCGCGCCGGGCCATCCTGGCGGGCGGAGTGCTGGCGGCTGCAGGGTTTGCGGCCTACCTAGTCGTGGCCCACAAGGGTGGGCAAGCGACCAGCCCAACAGACCAGGTGCGCGTCGCTGGCAGCGTTCTTCACCCCACGGCAGCTTTAGTTCCGACCGCAACACCACCGGATGCCGCTCTTGCGGTTCCGACCGCAAGGCTACCTGATGCCACCCCCTCGCCCGGAACAGCGGGTGCGACGAAGTTGGCAATGGACGAGTCTCCGGCCAGCGGCAAGCGCACTGACAAGACCGTCGGCAAGAAGAACGCCAAGAAGGACGGGAAGAAGAGCCTCGCGGTTCCTCCGCCCCCGCCGCCTCCGACTGTGTCCAAAGAACCGGCGCAACCCAAGCCGCCGCCGGTCACACCGCAGCCCAAGGGGTCGAAGCCAGCCGAGAGGTGGTGACCGAGCGGGTTTCGCGAGACTCTCACTGCCCGGGGAATGGCTTGAGACCTGGCGCCAGCGGTGGTGGCGCGTTGACCGGGGTGGGCGGCGCAAGAGTCGGAGGATGGGCGATGCCTGCGTCGAACTTCCTGGCCGGGACGGACGGACGCGCATGGCCAGGCTTGTGGCGCGCAGCCGGGCGCCCAGGCTTGGCCGGCGCGGCGGCCTCGGGGGCGACAGGTGGTGCCTCGACGGTCGCTGCTGCGGCAGAGGGTGTGGCGGGTGCCACTGGCGATGGAGCGGTCGGCGCAGCCGCCTGCGGTGCTGCGGGCGCAGCGGGGGTTGGAACCGGAACCAGCGTCGGGGCAGGAACCGGGGTCAGCTTGGCCTCGCCGGCCGCGACGGGCGCTGGGGCCGCGGGGTTGCGCAGGTACAACGCAAGCCCCACGCCTCCCGCCGCACCAAGAACCACGCCCACTACGGCCAGGATGAGCTTCTGGTTGGGCTGGCTGCGCGCGGGCCGGACCCTGATCTCGGAGGCCGCGGCCTCTTCCCAACCGCGCGGAACCAACTCGGTTTCGGACGCGCGATCCGTGGGCTTGGCCAGCTTGAGCGCGGCCTGGACATGCGCGCCACCCATCTCGCGCGTGAAGCTTGCGACCGAAAGCTGGCTGGATGCCTTGTCCGGCCCGCGGCAGGTCGACACCGCTTCAAGAAACTCCGCCATGCTCTGGTAACGCTGATCACGGTCCTTCTCCAGCGCCTTGCCGACCAGGGCGTCCATCTCGGCAGTGATGGCCAAGTCGGGCCGACGCACGCTGGGCGGCACCGGATCCTCCATGAGGTGCTTGGTCAGCATCGCCATGAAGTTATCGGCCAGGAAAGGCGTCTGACCGGTCAGCAGGTGGTAGATGATGCAGCCGACGGCGTAGATATCCACGCGGTGGTCTGCTTCCTTGCCTTCGGCCTGCTCGGGCGCCATGTACTCGGGAGTGCCAAAAATCATCCCAGTGCGAGTCAAGCGCGGGCCGTTTGGGTCGAGGCCCATGATCTTGGCGATGCCAAAGTCGAGAATCTTGACGAACTCCGGCCGGCCTTCGCGCTGGATGAGGAAGATGTTCTCGGGCTTCATGTCCCGGTGGACGATGCCCTTGTCATGTGCCGCGCGCAGGGCTCGGCAAATCTGTATGACGATGTCGCGCACGCGCGGCCAAGCCAACGCTCCTTCCGCGCGCACCACCTGGCCCAGGTCCTTGCCTTCCAGGTACTCCATGGCTATGTAGACGAACCCTTCGGCGGATTGGCCAAAGTCGGAAATGTCGATGACGTTTTCGTGGCCGATGCGCGAGGCGCTGCGCGCCTCCTGCAAGAAACGCGCGACCAGGTCCTGCCTTCCCGCCAACTCAGGAGAAAGCACCTTGAGCACGAGCTTCTTCTCGATGACCACGTGCTCGGCCAGGTAGACCGACCCCATCCCGCCCTCGCCTAGTTTGCGTATCACCCGGTAGCGATCCGCGACGAGTTGCGCAATGAGCGGATCTGTGCCCAGAGGGGGGCTCTCGCCGACCTTCATGCTTGTCGCTGCACTTTACCACGGACCCCGGTACAATGCCGTCGGCGGCTCCTATGGCTAGTATTGTTGCCTACACAGAAGTTCGGGACGCGGCGATAACCGGTTCGTCCCGCTTCGCACTGGCAGAGGCGCGACGAATTGCCGACGATCTTGGGGCAACGGTGTATGCGCTTCTTGCCCTTGGCCCCACCACGTCCGATGCAATCGCTGCCTTGGCTGGCCAAGTCGGGTGCGCGGGCGCGGATCGTATCCTGTGCTGTACAGATGAGGCGCTGCAAGGACCGCCTTTGGACGCAACCCATGGTCCTTTGCTAGCGGCCGTGGCCGAGCGCCTGAAGCCGACCCTGGTGCTGTTCCCCGAGGGAGACGCCGGCGCCGAGTTGGGCCGTCCGCTGGCCGAGCGTATGGAAGCGGCTTTCTTGCCTGGTTCATCCCTGGAGATTCTTCCTGGCACTGACTCGGAGCCAGCGCAGCTCGTGGTGCGCGGCGAGCCGGACGACCAGGGCAAAGAGCGCGTGGTGCGCCTGCGCGAGATCGAGCGAGCAGTGGTCGCCATCCTGCGGGCCGGCAACGCCCCGCCCGCGCTCGGTGAGCCAGCGTCGGACATGGAGATGCTGAACTACCCGGCGCGCTGATATGGGAACCCTGAGAGGGTTCCCATGCCCTCCCGCGATGGTGCGCCGCCGGCAAAGCCGTCGGGCTCCCCACGCGACTACCCCGACGCCAGCGCAGGAATGAGGCGCTCCAGCGTCTCTTTTTGATTGAGCGACGGATCGTCGAGCACGCGTTCGAGCAGACGATTGAGGACCCGCCCCACTTGCGGCCCGGGAGCCACGCCCAACACGCGCATTACATCCGCCCCGTTCACTGCCAAGTCCTTGACCCGCAATACTGCATCTTCGGCTGCCACGCGTGCAATGCGAGTGCGCAACTCGCGAGTTTCGCACTCGGGATCTTCGCCCCGGCCGCGGCTCGTGATGTCGGCTTCACGCAAAGCGAACAGCGGCGCAATGCGTTCCACTTGCACGCGATTGACGAAACGGCGAACTGTGCCGTCGGTCCAGTCAGGCGTGTAGAAAAACATGTGGTGTGCCACCAGCGCGACCAACAACTCGATTTCTGCGCGTGACAGGCGCAATCGCCCAGCAATGGCTTCTGCCATTTCTGCGCCCACGTACTCGTGCTTGAAGAAACCAAATTCGCCCGGCGCATCTGGCTGCTCTATCTGGGTGCGCGGCTTGCCCACGTCGTGCAACAGCGCCGCCAGCCGCAGGATGGGTTCTGCCGGCACCGCGTCCAGGGTGGCAAGGCTATGTTGATAGACGTCGTGCTTGTGGAAACGGTTCTGCTTGCAGCCGAACGTAGCCGACAATTCAGGCAGGACTTCCGCCAGCAAACCGGTCTGCCGCATGAGCTCGATGCCGCGCGAGGGGCGAGGCGCCAGCAACAACTTCAAGAGCTCGTCGCGCACGCGCTCGGCCGAAACCTTGCGAAAGACATCCAGGGTTGCGGGGATGGCGGCTAGGGTGGACGCGTCCACCTCGAATCCAAGTTGGGTCGCCTGGCGCACGGCGCGCATGGGGCGCAGGCCATCCTCGGAGAAGCGCTGGATGGGATCGCCCACCGTGCGCACCAGCCGGCGTGCGATGTCTGCTTGTCCGNNTGAAATCGCGGCGCGAGAGATCCTCGGCCAGGGTCGCGCCAAAGGTCACCACCGAAGGGTGTCGGCCGTCGAGATACGCCCCTTCACCGCGAAACGTGGTGACCTCCACCTGGCGCGCTGGCTCGCCCGCCAGCACGGTGACCGTGCCATGCTGAAGGCCGGTGGGAACGCTGAAGCGTGCGCCAAAAACCCGCAGGATCTCTTCGGGGCGCGCGCTGGTCGCCACATCGAAATCGCCCAGGCTTCGGCCGAGCAGCAGGTCGCGCACCGAACCGCCCACCAAATACGCCTCGAAGCCAGCCTGGCGCAGCCTGCGACACACGGAAAGAACGTCGTCGGGAATCTGCTTCGCATCGATCATGCTAGTTCAGCCTGCAGCGCCGCCAACGCCATTTCGGCCGCGTTCTGCTGGGCTTCCTTCTTCGACTTCCCGCGGGCGCGGCCGTATTCCTTGTCGCCCAGCAAGATTGCCACCTCAAAGGTCTTGTCGTGGTCGGGCCCGTGCTCGGCGATGACCGTGTAGCGGGGCGCGAGTTGCACGCGTGCCTGCGAAACTTCCTGCAAGCGCGACTTGAAATCGCGGGCGGTGCTGCCCGGCGTGTCGTCCAGCCAAGGCTGGAACAGCCGCTCCACCACCTCGCGCGCGGCGGTGAATCCCCCGTCGAGGTAGACCGCGCCTAGCAGTGCCTCCAGGGCATTGGACAGAAGCGACCGTTTCTGCCGTCCGCCGGCCTGCTCCTCACCCCGACCAAGAAAAATCCACTGGCCCAGCAAGAGGTCGTCCGACACGCGCGCCAAGCCGGCCTCGTTGACCAAGGCGGAGCGTGCCTTGGACAGCTCACCCTCGGGATGCTCGGGATAGCGCTGCATCAGCATGTCGCTTATGGCCAAAGACAGCACGGAGTCACCCAAGAACTCCATGCGCTCGTTGTCCGAGCGATCGGCCTCTTGCGTCTCGTTCATCCACGACCTGTGCGTCAGCGCGGTCTCGCACAAGGTGATATCACGAAAGGCATAGCCGAGCTTTTCCTCGAGCGCGGCATAGGGCGAAGACCTGTCGGTAGACGTCATTCGATGAGAGTGGGACAATCATAGCCTCCTGCGATGGTACGAGCCACTTTCACCAACACGCGGCTCTTTCTGCGTGCTTTGACCATTTTCGTTCTGTTCCTCCAGCAAGGATTGCGCTGGCTGCTCGGCTGGCTTTGGCTGGGCGTCAGCTTCGCGGGACGCAAACGCCGCCAGGCCTGGTTTGGCCGCTGCGTGCTCAATCTCTTTCGCAGACTGGGTGCCACCTTCATCAAGGTTGGCCAGATCATGAGCACGCGTCCTGATCTGCTTCCCGAGTACATCACGCAAGCCCTGGTGCACCTGCAGGACGACGTGGGACCGTTTGCTTTTGCCCACGTGGTGCGCACCATCGAGGAGGACTTGCATCGGCCGCTGCGCGAGATCTTCGCCGAATTTGCCCCGGTGCCGTTGGCCTCGGCTTCGGTCGCGCAGGTGCACAAGGCGCGTTTGCCCGACGGCCGCGTGGTGGCGGTCAAGGTGCGGCGACCCAACCTGGTCGAGCTGTGCACCTTCGACCTTGCGGTCATGCGCACGGTGGCGCATTGGCTGGGCAAGCTGCCCCCGCTAGTCCCGATGCAGCCCGAATCTGCCATCGAGGAATTCGGACGCGCGGTATTCGCCCAACTCGACTTCTGCGTCGAGGCGAACAACAACCGCCGCTTTCGCTACAACTTCCGCGACGAGCACGAGGTGGTCTTCCCCGAGGTACTGGCCGAACTGTCGAGCGAGCGCATCCTGTGCATGTCCTTCATCGAAGGGACCAAGATCCTGGGCGTCGGCCAGACCCGATCGGATCCCAAACGCATCGCCCGGCTGGGTATGCACGCCCTGATGAAGATGATCTTCGAGGACGGGTTCGTTCATGCTGACCTGCACCCGGGGAACATCTTCATAACCACGGACGATCGAGTGGCTCTCGTCGACCTGGGCCTGGTCGGCGAGCTTGACCCGTTTCACCGCGCGGCCCTGGCGCGCTTCTTTGCCGCCTGGGCGCAGCGGGATGGCGACACGATGGCCAAGCAGATGTACTCGCTGTCCACCAGCCACGCCAACGACCCCAAGACCTACGATGCCTTCCGTGCTTCGGTCATCGATTTCATGGGCCGCTACTGGGGCCAGCGCCTGGCCGATGTCCAAATCGGCAAAGTGCTGGTCGACATGCTGGGNNCGCCATCGCATCCGCATGACCCCGGCGTTCACCATCGTGAACATCGCCATCGCGATCACCGAAGGCATCGGCAAGCAGCTTGATCCAAATCTCGATCTCATGGCCGAGGCTATCCCGTTTTTCATGGCCCACCCCTCCCTGGCCGCGCCCGGAGCGGAGGGCCATTGACCAGTCATGTGGAAAACAACAAATGAAGGAGACTCGCTTCTCAGTCAGGCCTGAACCAGCGAGTAGTTCGTGCTGCCCAGGCCCGCGGCTGCAGCGTTGGCGAGCCAGGCGGTCAGACTGGGGGCGATGGGTTGGATCGCGATGGGGTGGGCGTTGGCCATAGCAGCGCGAATCTCATTCAGCAAGACCAGCGCGTAGCTGTCGAGCGCGACGGGGTCTTGTGCCAAGAGAATTCGACTGGGGGAGAAATCGAAGGGATCGGCGGTGTCGCCAACGGTGACGGACACGAGCGCATCGACGATGGTCAGGGAAATCGAGTTGCGGATTTGCGGCAAGGCGTAGAGCTTGGGCAGGGCGGTATTCAGATTGTTGTGGAAGCGAACCGGGCTGTCAGTCATGCCATAGATGTTCTTCATGGCCGCAGTGACGCCGGACAGGTTGTGGTGCTTGAACACCGAGCAGTTGATGGTGACATCGGTGAGATCGGTCAAGATGCGCGACAGGCGCGGTGATTGGCCTTCCACGGGCGAGCAGATCGGGTTGCCGAAGCCAGACCCAGCAGGCGTAACCATGGCCTCGGTCACGCCGTTGCTTGGGTCTGGAAACTTGGTCAAGGTTCCACGGCTACCGCGCGGGCTCGTTGGCCATGGCTGCCCATTCCCCCTTTCGTCCCGCCGAACTTGCGCGCCTCGCACAGCAGCCTATGCTTGTCGTCGACTACGTCTCGTAGCTATCCCAAATTCCAGCCAAAGGAGTTCTCCGTGCCCGCGACCATCGAAAATCTCAAGACCGCATTTGCCGGCGAGAGCCAGGCCAATCGAAAGTACCTCGCCTTTGCCCGCCGGGCTGAGAAGGATGGCTATCCCCAGATCGCTCGGCTCTTCCGCGCCGCTGCCGAGGCAGAAACCATTCATGCCCTAGCCCATCTGCAGAACATGGGCGGCGTGGGCACGACGGTCGAGAATCTCCAATCCGCCATCGCCGGCGAAACCTACGAGTACACCGAAATGTACCCGCCCATGGTGGAACAGGCCAAGAGCGAGAACCACAAGGGCAAGACCATGCTGGAATACGCCAACAAGGTCGAGCGCGTGCATGCGGACCTCTACAAGCAAGCCTTGGCTGCTCTGCAAGCGGGTAAGGATCTGGATGCGATGGACGTCTATCTCTGTCCAGTATGCGGCCACCTGGAATTCGGCAAGCCGCCAGAGAAGTGCCCCGTCTGCAATGTGCCGGGGGCCCGCTATCAGAAGATAGGCTGACCACTCGAAGCTTGTTGCGCGCCCAGCGGTCGAGCCCGGATTGGATTCGCTCACCTGCGCGGCTGTCGCGTCTTTGGCTCGTGCGGTGCCGGCGGTTTCGCGCTGGCGCCGTCCTCGGGCCAGGGGTGGCGCGGGTAGCGGCGGCACAGCTCGCCGCGAATCGACGGGTAGGGCGCCAAGAGGCCCGAACATGTGTCAGGCACCGTCCCCGTCGCCAGGAAGGTGTGGAGCGGCTGCGGCTCTACTGACTCCGTCGTGGTCTATTGGTATAGTTCTGCGCTAGCGAGGGTCGGACCGCCAAGGTCTCCCGTAAATGCACCGGGTCTCCCGCCGGCAATGAGCACCTTCCCGCTCAGCAGCAACGTCGCCGTATGGGAATACCTTGTCACGGTCATGCTGCCGGTTGTTGCAAACGTCCCCGCCGTTGGGTCGTATAGCTCTGCACTTGTATCGCCGCTTCCGCCCGCGATGAGCACCTTTCCATTGCCCAAAAAGGTCGCCGAGTGGTCCCACCTTGCCACGGTCATGCTGCCGGTGACTGTGAATGTCCCGACCGCCGGGTCATATACCTCCGCGCTCGCAAGAAAGCGGTTGTTAATGTCCCATCCGCCTGCAACAAGCACCTTCCCGCTCGGCAACAAC
>PMJE01000366.1:0-392 GCA_003157315.1 Myxococcales bacterium
GCCGTCAATCCGGCCGCTCAACCCCCTTGACGCAGCACTGATGCGAATCCGAGCGATTTTCTGTAAGGTTGAGGGGTTTCGCGCTACCAGCCGACATTGGCCTCCGCCATGCGCAAACCGCCCCCTTCCGCCTCGCCCCCCAAGGAATCTCTGGATTCCAGCGGGCTGGGTGGAGCGGATTCCCTGGCCGAACTGTACGATCGCTATGCCCCGCAAGTCGAGCGCTGGGCTCGCCGGCTAGCCGGTCCACGCTTCGACGCCGAGGATCTCCTGCACGACATCTTCTTGATTGTGCTGCGCCGGCGACACGAGTTCCGAGGCGAGGCCAAGATGACCACCTGGCTCTTCCGTATCACGGCTCAGGTTGTGCGTTGGCGGCGGCGCAACGCCGC
>PMJE01000366.1:458-2759 GCA_003157315.1 Myxococcales bacterium
ACGCTTGCACCGCGCCCGCGCCAAACTGGCTGATCTGCTCACCGAAGGGGAACCCTCGCCATGACCAACACGGATGCCTCTGTCGGCAGGCGCGATCATGGACTGGCCCTGGCAGACGCCTTGCTGGAAAGCAACCGGCGGCTGCAGCCCTTGCCTGCCGCTGCCCATGACCGGGTCAAGCGCAGGTTGCGCACACGCCTTGCCAACCCGGCGTTCCGGCGGGCGCGCTGGCTGCGTCCGCTGGTGATTGCAGGCTCATTGTTGCTCTGGGGAACTGCGTTTGGCATTGCCATCGATCACTTTGTGCTGGAACGCCACTTCCCGCCAAGTCCGCAGCCGCAACCGGGCAGCAGCCCTGACAAACCTCGCGCCCGTCGGCCCAAGGCCAAGCTGGAGAAACCGATCACCGTCGAGAATCCTCAAGCGGCGCCAGCTGAGCCAGCGGTCACACAAGCGGTCGCAATTTCGGCCGGCGAACCCACGTTGCCTGCGCCCGCCAGGTCGGTGACCACTTCATCGCCGCTGCTTGCCTCTGCGCGACCTCGGCCCGCGCGCCCTTCGGCTGCCTTCGAAGCTCGAGTTCGCTCGTCAATCGCACTTATGGATCCCGCTCCTATCTCGCCCCCGGCAAGAACGGCCCTTGCCGACCGTGCGCCTACGCCGAGTTCCACCGTTCCCGCGGCTTTGCCAGCAATTTCGCCGGAAGCTGCCGTCACCGCTCCTGCAGCCCTTGCGCTCGTCACGCCACCCGCACCACTCCGCCCACCTGAGAAAACAGTTGCCGCTCCGGAGAATCTGAGCGAGGAGCGGCTGCTGGCCGCGGCCGTGCGGGCGTTGCGCGCGAAGCAGGATGCTGATTCGGCTTTGCTCGCACTTGACGCCTATCGCTCCCGCTATCCGCAAGGCCGACTTTTTGTCGAGGCCGGCGTGCTGCGCGTCGATGCGCTGATTGCCCTGCACCGATCGGCCGAGGCTTTGCGTGCTCTCGATGAACTCGATCTCAGCCGCATGCCGGGCGGGCTTGAGCGCAGGCTGCAACGGGGCGAGTTGCGCGCGACCAGTGGGCGTCTGCGCGAGGCGCTCACTGATTTCGATGGGGTGCTTGCGCATGCGCGGGAGCAGGATTTGCTCCAACGCGCGTTGCAAGGCCGCGCGCAGGCCCGGCTGCGGCTGGGCGACCTTGCGGGAACGCGCTCAGATGCGATCGAGTACCTGCGGCGTTTCCCGGCTGGGCCATTCGCGCGACAGGCACGGGACCTTTCGCAGCCCAACCCGTAGACTGTCGGCTTCTGATGACCCCAGCGTCGATCGTCGGCCTGCTGCTGGCTTTGCAGCCTTCAGTGACCTCTGACAGCGATTGTCCCTCGACTCGCGACATCGAGGACAACCTGTCGGTGTTGTTACCCGCCAACGGTACCCGGCCGGGAAATGCGGTTGTCATGTCCCGTGCGGATGGGATAGCCATCCAGCTACGACCCGAGGGCGCCGAGCAAGGCGACGATCGCTTGATCGCAGTGGGGAGCGGATGCGAAGACCGCGCCAAGGCTGCGGCCGTGGCCATCGCCACCTGGTGGCCGACCAAGCCGGCGCCAAAGGACGTCACGCCCGAACCCACAGAAGCCGCGCCGGCTGCGCAGCGCCCACACGCGCGCACTGTGAGCGTGGCTGCGGGCGGGTTCGCGTCGCTGATTTCAGGTGGTGCGGCCCCAGGCATGCGCGCCGAGGTGCAGTGGGCGCCTTGGGCCAGGCCGCTTGCCTTTCGTCTGGACTTGGCCGGAACGGGTGCCCACGGCGCGGGCCTGGGCCCTGGCCAGGTGCAATTTCGCCGCATCGCCAGCGAGGTCGGCGTAGCTTGGTCACGCGGGCCATTGCGGCTGGACGGGGCCGGCGTTTTCAGCGTGCTCTTTGTCGAAGGACAGGGCTACGCCTCGAACCAGCAATCGAGCGGCATCTCCTTGGGACTCAGCGCCGGCGCTCGCCTGAGCTGGCCCCTGGGACGCCTGGCACCCTGGCTGGAATTGCGCGGAGTCGGCTGGCCGCAATCGCAGCGGATCGTCATAACCGATGCGGCCCTGGGAACGCAGAGTGATTGGACGCTGCCACACGCCGAACTGCAATGTGGGGCTGGAATAGCGGTTTCCTTTCTTTGATCACCGCGGTCTGTAAGGTCCGGCCCGCCTGGGCTACTATTGGAGCATGACAACCAATAGCTTGCTTCGTGTTACGGCGACGGCCCTGTTTCTCGTGGCCGCCTGCAAGAGCGACTTTCCAGCCGGGAGCTACGACGACGGAGGGACCAAA
>PMJE01000435.1:0-6615 GCA_003157315.1 Myxococcales bacterium
CCTTCGGGCTCGATGCGGAATGGAACCCGTGGATCGCCATCAACGGCCGCACGGCTGTGCGCGATGGCGCTTTCAACGGGTACGGAACCGTCATATTGCGGCTGCCGCTGGCCTACGAGAAATTCAACCTTCGCACCACGGCCAATCTGGGATTCTCCCGCCTGTTGATCGACCTGTACGGTGCCCCCAAGGGCAGTATGGGGATCTACGCGGGGCTTAGCCCGTTGGGACTCGAATGGAAGGTCTCCAGGCTCCTGTTCGTAATTATCAATCCACTGAACTTCGCGATGCCAGCCCCGCAGCTCAGCGGCGTTCCGCTCACCTATTCGCAGTATCGTGTCACAATCGGACTGGAGATCTACGGCGGCTGAGGTGCCCTGCACGTTCCAATGTACCGATTCATTCAAATTGAGTGAATCGATACATCATCTTGACGGAAGCAGGGGAGGAGACATATGGGCGAAAGCACGCAAAGCATGCGCCCTGTGAGGTGTCGCAGCTCACGCCTGGCAAATCATCACATACGGTCAGTTAGTGGTGGTCGTGGCCGCCGCGCCCCTCGTCGTGTCCTCGATACTCGCCCCCTCTATTGGGGCCTCCGCCCCGCCCGCGCCCACGGAACCCCCAGAAACATCCGCTCAGCCCGACGGCAGCCAGAAGCAGTACAATCAATAGTCTTCTCATTTGAAGCCATACCTTTCGATCTGCGCATTGTCCCCGCGTTGGCGGTGGTTCAAACGGTGGCAGACGCAGCATCACTTGTTGCACGTGGGATGCCAGCAGCCTGGAAGCTCCTGGGTAGGAGCGGGTATTTCGACGCCCTCGGAATGGAGTGAGGGTCGCAGTCGAATCATGCCCTCGCGCACCTTCCAGATCGTTCGCATCACTTCGGGAAAGGCCGTCGGC
This sequence comes from Myxococcales bacterium, assembly GCA_003157315.1. Next base: position 907 of record PMJE01000435.1, read on the forward strand.
TATCCCTCGACCGCAACGCCCGACAAGACGGTGACCTACACCGGCGCCGCGATAGACGTCACGCTCAACTGAAGACCCCTACCTGTGCCCAGGCACCAAGGCCAGGTTGCGCATCACGCGCAGCAAAGATCCTGGATCGAGCAGCAGGTTGGTGTAGCTGGCGTTGGCCATGGGGCAGGCGCACTCGCGGTTCTTCACGCTGGCGCGAAACCCATCGGCGCGGGCCGAGCGCCACACCGCCCGGAAATCGTAGTCGTAATCCCGCACGTTGCCGAGAGACTCGGCGCGCACGCAGCAGCCCCACACGTGACCGTCGGGAGCCAGGTGGGCGCTGGCCACGCCGGCGTAGCAAGGGATGACCTGCCGGCGCTCCTCCACAATGCGCGCAGCGAGGTCGTAGTATTCGAAGCGCAGCGATTCCACCAGGCGCGCCAACGGCCGCCACGAGCGTCGATCAGCGATGGTCTTGCGCAGATGAGCCACGGCCTTGCGATACGCCTCCGGACTCGGCGTGATGTCGCGCTCCATGGTCTGCAATTCGACCCGCTTTTCCGCCACCTCCGTGATGTACGAATCAGGGGCAAAGAGCCGGCGCAATTCCCGCTCAATGACTGCAATCCGTCCCACGTTGGCGGTGGAAATCACCGTGTGCACACCGAAAACAACGTGCTGGTAGCTGCGTTTGAGATCGCGAATGAATCGGGCCACGTTGAGCAGCTTGGCGAAATTCCCGGGCGCGCCCCGGATGCGGTCATGTTCTTCGCCCACCTCGTCGACCGAGAGATTGAGCACGAGTTGTGACCCGCGCGAGAATTCCGCAATACGCGGCAACAGAGAAAAGATGCGACCGGTGGCGATGCCATTCATCGGGATGTTGATGATCTTGGGTTCGATGTCCTTGGCAATGCGCTCAACGATGGCGTCCAAGTCGCGCCGGAGAAACTGATCGCCACCTGAAATGGTGACCCAGATGGGAACCTTTTCGAACGAGGGAAATATGCGCGCGTACTCATCCAGTGACAGATCGCGCGCCCGCTTCTGCCAAATGCCGCAGGTCAGGCAGCGCGATGGGCAGGCATAGGTGACTGAGATGGTCAGGTTGATCGGCAAACCCGGCCGGCGCCCGGTGAGGTAACTCAGCTTGTAGCCGGCCAAGTGTGCGGGCAGAGACAATTTGCGCGAGCTTGCGAAGCGGGCCATATAGACCTTAATCGTATCGTCTGAATGGCCGCAAGGCGAGTGCAGCCGCGGCTAATGCACCACGGCCACCTGAGCCTTGCGCCACAGCAATATCCAATCGTCGCGGGTCTCCCAGACCATATTCGACAAGTGCTTGCCGAAGATGGGCTTCAGCTCGTCGAAATTGCCGCGGAAAAGAAAGTAGTCGAAGTGGTAGCCAAAGTCATCGAAGCGAAAGCGCCATGGCACAAACTCGTTCACGCTGGTGTGCAGGTCGTCGAAACCCAGGTCTGGCCGCAGCTGCACCATGGAAATGTGCAGCTCGGAAAAGGAGACGTTGATCCGGCCACCCTTCTCGGCAAGGTAGTGGGCGCCGAAATGCAGAAGAAGCGGCGGAGCGGTGACGACGGAACTACTGTTGTGGAGAACAAGCGACATTAGGTTCTTTCCCGGCTCGGTCTTGGCGATCAACTCGTGACCGCCGCGGGTTTCCAGGTGAAAGGCATAAGCGGCCTGTCCGGTCAGCGCCAGATGCGTGACAATGGTGATACCAACCAGAATCTTGGCCAGCCTAAGCCGGCCCATTTGGGGCACAGGCAACCCCGCAGGCAGCATCAGCCAGGCCACCGCAATCAGGCGCTGGTACACGTAGGTCCCTACAAGCGTGTGCGGCATCAGCAGATAGAGGCCGAAAAACCAGGCCGCCAGCGTGGAGAAGCGCGTACGAACGAGAAATGCGCCCAACCGCCCCCAGGATGGGCCGCTCGCCGGCACGGCGGCGATCTCTCGCTCGGATCGGGCACGCACCTGGCACAGGCGCAGGATGACAAGTACCGCCAGGAAGAAGAGCAACCAGTGCTTTCCCCCCACGCGTGTCCCGAACAGGTTTTCCGGAATCTCGATCAGCTTATCTAGGATGAGAGGCGTCTCGGGGATGGACGCGTAAAGTCGCTTCTCGGCGTAGCTGTAGGTCTCCTCGTGGCGCAAGAAATGGTACAAGAGCGTCAGGGTGACCCCGAACGGCAACGCGGAGAAGATCCACAGTGAGTTCCGCCAGCCGGGAAAGCGGGTCAGGGTCAGCCATCCGACCGCGCCCACGAAGAGAAACAGGAACTGGATGTGCACGAAGTAGAACGAGCATCCGTACAAGGCGATGATCAGCCACGAGCGCCAGCCCATCGGCCGGTCGAGCAGGCGATCGATGAGAACCACGCCGTAGAGAAGCAGCGGGGTCGCGATGACGTTGTTCACGAAGCCGAAGAAGAAGGCGAAGTTGTAGGCCGCAAGCAGGGCGAAGAGGCCGAACCAGCCGGGCCGACCCGCCCGCCGGGCTAGGTTCAGCCCGGCCAGCCCGGTCGCCGCCACCGACAGCGCGATCAACAGCTTGCCCGCGATCCCGATGGGCACAAGATACGACAGGCCTGCCACCAGGTAGACAAACGCCGTGTTGGGACGGGCATACTCCAGGGCGTAGGTCTCGACCAGGTGGCGCGCTGGATCGTGGTACCAGCGCAAAATGGAAGCCATGGACAGGTGCTGCGGATAGTCGGTCATGGGCGGGTGGATGCCCACCCAAATGGGCAGGGTGAACAGCGCCGAAACCAACAGTACGATCGTGGTTTCGCGGTTGGGCCGCCACCGTCGCGATCTGCCTTGCTGTGCCGTGCCCGGGTTCATCCTAGCTCTGGCCGTCCTGTTGCGGACAATTCAGATGGGAAACCTAAACCCACCCGCGATGGTCCGCCGCCGATGGAGCCGGCGGGCTCCCCACGCGACTAGACGCCATCCTTGCCGAGCCACGGCCGAGTTCCTTCTCCAGCGGGTGTCACGTCTCGGGTGGAAGACGCGACCTTCCAGATGGCGTGATTGTATTCACGCTTGTAGTCGAAGTAGCCCAAAGCCCGGGCCGCCCCTTCGATCAGGGCAGCGGCGACATAGGACGCATCGGTGGTTGGATCGGCAAAAGTGAGGTAGCGCACGGCGTGCCTGGCGATTCGCTTCACGTCCAACGTGGGCACAGAATAGCCGGTACGGCGGCGCAGCCAGAAGTGGCCTGCGGCAATCCGGCGGCGCTGGTTGAAGTACTCGCGAACGTTGTCGGGACCACGATTGGCCACCACCGCCTCGGGCACGTAGGACAGCGCGCGCCCCTGCTCCACCACGCCCGCTTCCAACGTGGCCTCGTCGACGGGGGAATCCTCGGGTATGGGGCGGACCAGGTCGGAGCGCACGACGACCACCTCCCCCAGCTTGGGCGACTCGCTCGCGACGTCGTGATGAAGCTGCCAGAGAAAACCGACTATGTTGCCCATCAGGTGACCGCGCGGGTTGGTGGGCACCGGGCGGGCACCCACCATGCCCACTTGCGGCGCGCTGGCCAAACGCTCAAGCAAGAGCAGCAGGCAGCCGGGTTGCAGGATAAGATCGGCGCTGACCAAGGCGACGGCATCTGCGGTCTGATCTCGTTCGCGGCCGTAGGCGTTGATGGCCGAAGCTTTGCCCAGACGGGTGTCCTGGACGATGAGTCGGAGTCGGTTATCGACTTTGGCCAGTTCCTCCACCTCCGCCGTCGTGCCGTCAGTGCAGCCGCTGGCCACCACTACCACCTCGCACAGCGCGTGCGGCTCGACCTTCTGGCCCAGCAGGGAGCGCAGTAGCTTCCGGATGTTCCGCTCTTCGTTGTGCGCGGTCACACACGCACTCACTCGCAAGCCGGTACAGGAGATCATAAGAAGACGATCAGGATATCACGGCCTGCCAGCAAGCGAGATGGCAGCACGACTGTCTTCTTGCTCATGGCGACTCGGGCCGCGTCTCGGGATACTTTTCGGATCGCTGGTTCGGGCTCGGCTGCGACGGCCGAGGGCGTGCCCAAATGTGGATCGGAATGTGAGTCCCCGCCGCCCAGAACGTGCCAACTTCCGTGTACTTGTCTCGCCTGACTATCTCCAGCATGGTGAGGTAGAGGTCGCGCTGGCCGCTTGGGGCGCCGCCTCGAAAGAAGAACTCTTGTTCGGCGAAGAGCCGCTCCGGGAGGGCCATCGCGACAATCACGGCGGGCGGGTTCTCGAGGAGAGCGCGCGCGTCGGCACGGGCGACCTCGTCAGGACACGTGTCGAAATAGTGCACGGGAGCGAAGCCAGCGATGCGGCGATCCGCCAGACCGGTTAGAGCCCAGAGGTGCGGGAAGGCGATGACCGTGTCGCCTGGATCGGAATTCTTGCGGATGAGATCGGTCGCACCGTCGACAAAGCGCGCGGTCTCCTCCGACATCGTGATGCCTGCAAGCGCGGGCTGAGCGGAGCGCGCCTCGGTCCGGCCGAGGGGTGGCTCGATCCAGTACGCCCAGCGGTAGGGGAACTCATGCCTCCAGAAGCTCGACAGGGTGATCGCCAAGACGAGGGCAACGATGGCCGCCGTCTGCACCTGACGGCGGATGGGCCGGCTCGCGATTTCGTGCTCCGCCTCCGACAAGACGACGGCCAGGGCTGGGAAGATCATGGGCTCGAACGCTGGCCAGGACAGCGCCGTCGAGTAGGCGCACGCGAAACCCACCCACGACACCAACGCGCCGTGGAGCGAATCGGTATCGCTCGGGTCGTTCCAGAACCGGAGGGTCCGGTGCAGGCCAAAGACAAAAGCGCCGCCGAAGCCAAGGTAGACGAGCGTGATGAGCGGCGTTTTGAACGGCTCGGCCGAATGTCCTGCTGCGAGACGCCCCACGAAAATCGCGGCAACGAACAGCAGCACGATGCCTGCGCACGTCCAGGCGTGGACAAAACGTTTCGGTCGCCTGTCCGCCCAGGCGATCGCCCCAAGAGCGCCGATGGTTGTCAGCAGCGCGACAATGATCGAGTTCCGGAAGATTTGGTTGTCGGATAGGGCGCTGAGCGGACGCATCAGCGAGACGAGGATCCCGCCCTTCGCGGAGGGTGCAACTCCGTACACAAGGTGCAGGCACGTGCCGAGCAGTCCTTTGGCCGAGAGCCAAAGCGCGGCAGGCCCGACCACCGCGGCAACCCCCACCGCCGTCCAGGCCACGAATCTGAGTGCCGCGCGCGGGCCGCTCCGACGAACCAGCGCAGCCACGCAGAACGCACCCACCAACCCGACGCCAATCGTGCCCGTCGTCTGCTTGAGCAAGAAGGTGGCCCCAAGGCCGACGCCGGCCAGCGCCGCGCGCCAGGCAAAACGCCTTGGCGCGGGGTTGGGTTCCACCACGCATGCGTACGCGGCAGCGCCCCCGAAGAGCAGGAAAGCGATGCTGAGGTGGCTGTAGTGGCCGACGTACTCGGAGTCGTTCGTGCACGAGGTGATGGCGGCGACGAGAGAAGCGATGGCAGCGACGACCGGCGACCGGCGCGCCGCGATCATCGAGTACAGCACCCAGACGGACAAGGTGCGGATCACGAGACCGAGAATGAGACACGGCAGGAGGCGAACGCCGAAGACGCGCGCGATCCCGAATACGATGAAGAACATGCCCGGTGGTTGGTGCGAGTACCAGTCCCGGTACGGCAGGCGCCCGTG
>PMJE01000435.1:6632-9092 GCA_003157315.1 Myxococcales bacterium
CGGCTGCTGATGACTCGGTGTTGACCACAGGTTTCAGTCTAGCTCATCACGGCCTGCGGTTGGGCGAGAAACCCCGGTACGAAGTACAATCATGCCTATGCACATTCTCCTGACGGGTGCGAGCGGCTTCATCGGTCTCCATCTCCTCCGCCGACTTGTGCGTGACGGACACACCGTCACCTGTCTCGTACGCGATCGCGGGCGTCTCCCGGTGAGCGCCGCCGGGGGCCGAGCCTGGCGCGCCGACCTGCTCGATCCCACCACTCTCGCCGGTCTGCCCGCGGACGTCGATGCCGTCTTCCACTTGGCCGGCGGCGGTCGAGTCTCCACCGTAACCGAATCAGGAATGGCCGATTTGCGCCGGCTGAACGTGGAGACAACCCGCAACCTGCTCGCGGCGCTGCCGCAGCCACCGCGCAAGTTGCTTCTCTTCAGCAGTGTTTCGGCGCAGGGGATCAGGGACGGCGTGGTGGTGCGCGAAGACACCGCATGCGAGCCCCGTAGTCCCCATGAGATTGCCAAGTACGAAAGCGAACGCGAGGCCGAGACTTGGTGTGCCGCGCATGGCGTCCCGCTGGCCATCTTGCGACCTGCTCAAGTCTACGGCCCTGGGGACGTGGCCTCCGAGATCCCCACCATGTTGCGCTTGCTGCGCCTGGGTGTGTTCCCCATCTTCGGCACGGGCGAGAACTTGATGGTGCCGCTTGTCCATGTCTCCGACGTGGTCGAGATGGCAGTGCGGGCTCTCGATCTCGCTTTCGCGGGAACGCGGCGGTTCGGGTTGACCGGGCGCCAGTACAGTGTGGCCGAAACCGCGAGCATCTTCGCAGCCGCGGTCGGGCGTCGTTCCGGATCGTTGCGCGTCCCCAAGCGCCTTGCCCGCACGGCCGCGGCAGGGTTCGAATCTCTCTTTGCTCTGGCAGAGACGCAACCTCCCCTGTCCCGTGCGCGCATCGACAACATGACTTCCCAGCGGGTGTACGACAGTTCGGCCACCCAGCGGGAGCTGGGTTTCACCCCTGCGCGCGATTTGGCGGACGGGATTCGCGAAACCTATGCCTGGTACCAGACCACCGGTACCCGTGGCCTGGGCCCGCGCTTGGCCGAGTACTACCCGATTGCCTTGGCCGAGGGCGAAGGCGTCGGCACCGCCTACGAGTATCTGGCGAAGTGGCGCGTGATCCACAAGGTCCTGCCGAGCGTGCGTCGTATGCTGATCGCCGGTCTGCCGGAAAAATACGGTTGCAGCCTGGACTTCGCCGCGCTGGCCTGTGGGTTGGACGTCGAGCTGGTCGTCGTCGATGAGCGCGAGGAGGCGTTGCTGAGGTTCCGGCAGGCGCTGGAGCGTGCGCGCCTGGCACCGCGCCTGACCTTGCGACACGTTGCCCTCGACGAAATCGCTGCCCTGCATGACCCAGCCTTTGATCTGGCGCTGTCCTGCGAGGTCGTGCAGCGGCTCGATGAAACCACCCGCCAGCGTTTTGTCGGGGGCTTGGCGCGCGTGGCACGCCGGATCGCCTTGTTCGCGCCCAACGCAGACAACCGTGCCCACGCCACGCGTTCGCACTTGGGCTCGCTCTCCCTCGACGACATCTCCTCGCTCATGGCGCCGGCTGGGCTGCTTCTGGAGGACAGGGGCTTTGTCGATATGCCACCCTTTCCCCCCGGGCTGACCCTTTCGCAAGCCAAGCGCGAGCAGGTCAAACAAGCCCGATGGCAGGGACCGGCTTTGGCCATCCTGCATCTCTACTGTCGAGCCGAAGGCTCTCTCCCCCGGGCCCTCCAGCGGCTGTTTGCCCATATCGTCTATGCCGTAGGACGGCTCGATTGCGCGTGACGAGCAAGCGGCGTGTATTATCCGCCTCATGCGGTTCTTGGCCCCGGTCTTCCTTGCCCTGGCTGTCTCGACTTGCAGTTCCAAGATCGTTGACCCTGTCGTGGCCCGGGTCGGCCAGGTCACGATTGGAACACGCGAGCTGCAGGCTCGCTTACCCGAACTGGCCCGGTTGTTCCGTTCCCAGTTCGCCGCGGGCAGCTCAGACATCGACAAGCGGGTCTTCCTGTTGAAGGTTCTGCTCAAGGACGAAGCCTTGTTGCAAGAAGCCCGGCGCCGCGGCTACGATCAAGACCCGGCGGTGAGAAGCGTAATGATCGACCGCGTGTTGCAGGACGAGGTCGAAGCTTCGACCAAGCCCGTGGACCTTCCCAATTCCGACATTGAGCGGTACTACCTCGATCACGGGGACGAGTTCAGCCGGCCAGAACAGATCCGTGTCTTGCAGGTGGTGAACCGCGACCGGGCAGTTGCAGAAAGGGTCGCTGCCCAGGCCCGGGCCGCCGAACGAAGCGACATCGATGGGTTTCAGAGCCTGGTGCTCAAGTACAGTGAAGATCGGGCCTCGCGGGCACGGGGCGGGGATGTCGGGTTCATCGACAGGAAGAGCACTCGCTTTCCCGTGG